>JAEZVM010000092.1 GCA_023420795.1 Pseudomonadota bacterium | reverse complement strand
CATGAATCCGATCGCAGTTGATATCGGCGCTGCCGGCAATTTCGGAATGAATCCGATGGCCCGCCTCCTCGGCGCGAGCAATGCCGACCGGGATGAAGGGCGAACAAGACAGCCGGAAAGCAGGGATGCCATGCTGTTGTCGCGTTTGAACGAAATCCTGAGCCGCCGCCAGTTGAACGCGCTGTTTCAGCCGATTATCAACATGCAGCGCGGCGAAATCGTCGGTTACGAGGGGCTGATACGAGGGCCTTCCGACAGTCCGCTGCATTCGCCGATGAACCTGTTCAAGGTGGCGCGCGCGAATAACCTGAGCGTGGAAGTCGAGCACATGTGCCGTCGTGTCGTACTGGAGCGTTTTGCTGAACTGAAGCTGCCCGGCAAATTATTCCTGAACGTGAGTCCGGAAATGCTGCTGCAGCCGCAGGCAAGGCACGGCGAAACGCTCGGCTATATCCATGAAGTCGGCATCAGCCCGGAGCGCGTGATCATCGAACTGACGGAGAATCAGCCGACCTATGATTACGAACTGCTGCGCGAAGCGGTGACGCACTACCGAGGCATGGGATTCCAGATCGCGATCGACGATCTTGGCGAAGGTTTTTCCAGTCTGCGACTGTGGTCGGAAATGCGTCCGCAATATGTGAAGATCGACATGCATTTCGTCCAGGGCATCAACCATGATCCAGTGAAGCTGCAGTTCGTGCGCTCGATCCAGGAAATCGCCGAGGAGTCGGGCACGGTGGTGATCGCCGAAGGCATCGAGACCCAGACCGAATTGTTGCTGATCCGCGATCTTGGCATCGCCTGCGGGCAGGGCTACCATATTGCTCGTCCGCAGGCAGCGCCCGCCACCATGCTGCCGGCCGACATCACCAAGAGCCTGAACCGGGATGGCGTCGCGGTCTATCCGCACAAGAGCGCATTCGAGCAGACCGTCGTCACGACGCTGAAGCTGCTGCGCATCGTGCCGGTTGCCACGCCGGACATGACAAATTCGCAAGCCTGCGACATCTTCAACAACGATCCGGAACTGCAGGTTATTCCCGTGGTCGAGAACGGCACGCCGCTGGGTCTGATCACGCGGCGCGACCTGACCGGCTGCTTCGCGCGCCTGTATTCCCGCGACCTGTACGGCAAGAAGCCCTGCACCACCTTCATGGACGCCGCTCCGCTCATCGCGGACAAGTCCACCAGCCTGCAGGACCTGAGTCGGACCATTGTCGATGCCGATCGTCGCCACCTGACCAACGGCTTCATCATCACCGACCGCGGCCGCTATCTGGGCATGGGCACCGGCCATGATCTGATGCGTGAAATCACGCAGATGCAGATCAATGCCGCCCGCTATGCCAATCCGCTGACGCTATTGCCGGGCAACGTGCCGATCAACGAGCATATCGACCGCCTGCTGGAAAACGGCGCGCGCTTCGTCGCCTGCTATGCGGATCTGGATCATTTCAAGCCCTTCAATGATGTGTACGGCTACCGCAAGGGAGACGACGTGATCCAGCTCATCGGCAGGATTCTCGCGACGCAATGCGATCCGGACAGGGACTTCATCGGCCATATCGGCGGCGACGATTTCATCATCCTGTTCCAGAGCGAAGACTGGGAAGAGCGCTGCCATGTGATGCTCAACGCTTTCGCCGCCACCATTCCCGCGCATTACAACGCCGAGGATCGCGAGCGCGGCGGCTACATCAGCGAAGACCGGCGCGGACGGAAGGTATTCCACGCATTGATGAGCCTGTCGCTGGGTGTGATCCGGGCGGAACCGGGCCAGTTCCTGTCGCACCACCAGATAGCCGCCGCCGCGGCCGAGGCAAAACGACAGTCGAAAAAAATCCCTGGCAACAGTCTGTTCATCGAACGTCGCCAGGGACCTACTGCGCCGGCCTGACCTTACCTCGCGTGAGGACGGGCCGGCCGGCGCATGATCATGCTGCGCGTGCCAGGCGCTTGAGACCGCCCATGTACGGCTGCAAGGCTTCCGGGATGTCGACGCTACCGTCGGCCTGCTGATAGTTTTCCAGGATCGCGACCAAGGTGCGGCCGACCGCGAGGCCGGAACCGTTAAGCGTATGCACCAGTTCCGGCTTGCCCTGCGCATTGCGGAAGCGCGCCTGCATGCGACGCGCCTGGAAGGCCTCGCAGTTCGACACCGACGAAATCTCGCGATAGGTATTCTGCGCCGGCAACCACACTTCCAGGTCATAGGTCTTGGCCGCGCCGAAGCCCATGTCGCCGGTGCATAGCGTAATTACGCGGTACGGCAGGCCGAGCTTCTTCAGGATGTTTTCGGCGTGACCGACCATCTCTTCCAGCGCGTCGTAGGATTTCTCCGGATGCACCACCTGCACCATCTCGACCTTGTCGAACTGGTGCTGGCGGATCATGCCGCGCGTGTCGCGGCCGTAGCTTCCTGCTTCCGAGCGGAAGCACGGCGTATGGGCAGTCATCCTGATCGGCAGCGTGTCGGCAGCAACGATCTCGTCGCGCACCATGTTGGTAAGCGGCACTTCCGACGTTGGAATCAGGTACAGCGATTCGCCCTCACCCTCCTGTCCGCCTTTTTTTGCGGCAAACAGGTCGGCCTCGAACTTCGGCAGCTGGCCGGTGCCGCGCAGCGAATCTGCATTGACGATATAAGGCGTGTAGCACTCGGTATAACCGTGTTCATTGACGTGGGTGTCGAGCATGAATTGTGCGAGCGCGCGATGCAGGCGCGCGATACCGCCCTTCATCACTGCAAAGCGCGAGCCGGTCAGCTTGGCCGCAACGTCAAAATCCAGCCCGAGCGCGGCGCCAACATCCACATGATCTTTCACTTCAAAGTCGAAGCTGCGCGGTGTGCCGACCTTGCGCACTTCGACATTCGCAGTCTCGTCCTGGCCGGCAGGCACCGACTCGTGCGGCAGGTTCGGAACAGCGAGCATGAATTCGCTCATCTTTGCCTGAATGACATCCAGTCGCTCGGCCGATGCTTTCAGTTCGTCGCCGATGCCGGCGACTTCCGCCATCACGGCAGACGTGTCCTCGCCCTTGCCCTTCAGCATGCCGATCTGCTTGGACAGTGCGTTGCGCTTGCCCTGCAATTCCTCGGTGCGGGTCTGGATCTGCTTGCGCTCACCTTCGAGCGCGTTGAAGGCGGCAACATCGAGCTGGAACTTGCGGGCGGCCAGACGGGCGGCGACGTTATCGATGTCCTTGCGGAGGAGTTGAATGTCGATCATGGAAGTGCGGGGAAGTTAATGCGGAAACTGCGATTGTATCAAGCGGCAGACAATATCCATTCATGAATAATCCCTGCCTGCTTGATTACCGGCAAAGCCGACCGACGACTCTTAGTTCTTCGTCGCCTGCATCATGCACTTGGATAGCTTGTCGAAATGAAGCAATGCTGCCTGCGTCAGTTCGATCTGCTTGCGCCGTGCGTCTTCCGTATCGGTCAGCATGATCCAGCCCTTTTCGCGCATCGACTTGAGCCGGCCATGAATCGTCGCGGGCGAGCCGAGGTCTTCCTTTGCCATCATGTCCCTGACCGACAGCCGCTCCCTCTGCTGGCCGGCTCGCGCGACCAGTGCCAGAATCCGTTCCTCGAGCGGGTCGAGGGATGGCAAGGAAGGCAATCCGCGTATCGCTTCCGCGAGTTGCAGGAACCGCATATAGATGTCGGCCGGGCGCGTCGTTTTCTTCATTTCGGGCAAAACGGTGTTAATGTCGTTGTTCGCTCTATATCTCAAGCAATCCTATCGTCATGGATTGCTATAGAGTCTAGATTAATTTTACGCTGAAACCGAACCCATGCTGTCCTCACTCCGACTCAACGCATCCATGGTGGCAGGTTCGGCCATTCTCTTTCTTCTTGTTTTCCTTGCAAACGAATGGCTGTTCAACAGCGCGGATTTCGAGCTGGTGCGAGGAATCAACTGGATTTACCTGCCTGCGGGAATGCGCCTTCTATGCACGCTGCTGTTCGGCGGCGCGGGAGCAATCGGCATCCTGATCGCATCCTGGATAACCTGCGTCTTCTATTTCTTTCCGGATGATCCGCTGCGATCGTTCGCAGGCGGCATTGCATCCGCAGCCGCGCCCTATCTGATCTACAAGCTTGCGCAACACCTGTATGGATTGCAGGCATCGCTCATCAACCTGAATGCGAAGCGGCTTCTGCTCTTGAGTGTTGGCTATTCGATTGCCAGCCCTTCGGTGCACCATCTCTGGCTGCTGCTGCATGGCGATCCCGTGGGAGCGGCTTTCTTCGTGATGGTGCTCGGCGATCTGCTGGGCACGCTCGTCGTGATATACACGATGAAGCTGCTGCTGCTCCTTGTTCCCGTTCCCACTTCACGTTAGGCAAAATCAGAAGCCGTCAGCCTGATCGGACGAGCCGCTCCGCCCAGGAATCTCTGCATCGCCACCGAATCGATGACTTCCTGATTTTGGTGATAAGCGCGAAGAAGGCCGCGCTCCCCTCCATTGATGGGCTTGAAGTGAATCCGAAGAGCTTCCGCGGAGACAAACGCGATGAACTCTTCACCTTCGATGTGGATCGAGAACCACAAACCTTCCGTTACGCTGGCGTCACTCATGTGCAGTACCGTTTCGATAAAACAGACGCGATCCAGGCAGTGGATAGTCTCCTCTCATCCTCGCCCATGATCTAGTTTTTATAACAAATCAACGGTATTGATTCTAGATCGATAGATTTAAGATGTACAGAATATGAATTTTTTATGTGGCATTCGCAGCCATGTTTTTTTGGCAATCGCCATTGCCTCAAAAATCCAGCGCGGATTCAGGCCGGAAAAATCGCCGGTAAGAAAACTTCCACCGGGAAGCGCCCTTTACTTCTTCGAATTCTTCCTTGCTTCGCGATCCAGCGATTTCAGGTACGCCAGCTTTTCCCCTATCTTCCCTTCCAGTCCGCGCGGCACAGGCTGATACCACGCCGGCTCCGCCATGCCATCGGGAAGATAGGTTTCCCCGGCCGCATAGGCATCGGGTTCGTCATGCGCATAGCGATACAGCTTGCCGTAGCCAAGCTCCTTCATCAGCTTGGTCGGCGCATTGCGCAGATGCTCGGGAACCGGGCGTGACTTGTCCTTGGCGACGAAAGCGCGCGCCGCATTATAGGCGTTGTATACCGCATTCGATTTCGCCGCGCAGGCGAGAAACACCACCGCTTCTGCCAGCGCCAGCTCGCCTTCCGGCGAGCCGAGCCGTTCGTACACTTCTGCGGCATCCAATGCCAGCCGCAATGCGCGCGGATCGGC
>JAEZVM010000077.1 GCA_023420795.1 Pseudomonadota bacterium | reverse complement strand
TGTTCGATCCGGAAAAGCCGATCGATCCCGATGAGCTGGTCGAACAGTTCGTGCCGAACGAAGCGCGCAAGCCGGTGCCGCGCCGCCTGATCGGCCTCGGCCTGCTCGCGATCGCACTGGCGCTGCTGGCGATTGCTTGGCGCTGGACGCCGCTGCGCGAGTGGATCAACCTGCCGGCGCTGATCGGCCTTGCGCACGGCCTCGACAATTTGCCGTTTACACCGGTGGCGATCGTGATCAGCTATGTCGTGGCTGGCCTGCTGATGGTGCCGGTGACGCTGCTGATCGCGGTAAGCGGGATTGTCTTCGGCCCGTTGAATGGTTTCCTGTATGCGATGAGCGGTTCGCTGCTCAGCGCTGCCGTGACCTACGGCATCGGCAACTGGCTCGGGCGCGAGACGGTGCAGCGACTGCTCGGGCCGCGCATCAACCGCCTGTCCAAGCGCATCGCCAGGCGCGGCATCCTCGCGATGGTCGTGGTACGCATGCTGCCGATAGCGCCTTTCACCATCGTGAACCTGGTAGCGGGTGCATCGCATATCCGCCTGCGCGACTATCTGATCGGCACCGCGCTCGGCATGTTGCCGGGCATCGTGATGACGGTTACCTTCGTGCATCACCTGGTCAAGGCGGTGCGCAATCCGAGCATGGGAACGGTAGCGGTGCTCGGCGCAGTGGCTGCGCTGATCATTGGCGCGGCGATGGGCTTGCAGCGGCTGCTCAGGCGCAGAGAGGACAGCGCGGCGTAATGAATGACGTCACCTCCGCCTCCGTGGGAAAGCCGGCCGCGTACGACTTGGACCCGTGGCCGCTGACGGTCGCCACCTACAACATCCACGGCGCGGTCGGCTGCGACGGCCGCTTCGATCCGGAGCGGGTGGCGCAGGTGATCCGTGAAGTCTGCGCTGACATCATCGCCCTGCAGGAAGTGCCGCTCGGCGGCAGCAAGACGCCGAACGTGTTAGCCACGCTGCAGGAAAAGACCGGTTTCTATGCCGCCGAAGGCCCTGCGTGCATTCGTCCGGAGCGGCGCTACGGCAATGCGGTGTTGACCCGCTATCCGATCCTGTCGATGCGCACCGTCGACCTGTCATTCGGCCGGCGCGAACCGCGCGGCGCGCTCGATGCGGATATCGATTGCCACGGCCATCTGCTACGGGTGGTCGCCACCCACCTCGGGCTCGGGCCGGCCGAGCGGCGCGACCAGATACGCCGGTTGCTGCAGGTGTTCGATACCGAGGAAATGCCGGTCATCCTGATGGGCGACATCAACGAATGGTTCATGTGGGGTCGCTCGTTGCGCTGGCTGGTATCGCATTTCCAGGCGGTGCCTGCGCCGCGCACCTTTCCGTCGCGGCACCCGCTGTTCGCGCTGGACCGGATTTGGATACGGCCGCGCCACCGGCTGGTGCATGTGGAAGTGCATTCGACGCCGCTGGCGCGGGTGGCGTCCGATCATCTGCCGCTGATTGCGTATATCGATGGGTAGCGAAACCTGCTAATACTGCTGCGCCATAAACCGGACGTTGTCATCCCGAGCGCCCCTCAATGCGCTCGGGATGACACAGGTTGGGCGAGCGTATTGTTTGGCTACAAGCGCTGTACCGGATTGCCCGGCTGCGGCTGGTCCGGCGCCGAATGGATCAGCTCCGGCGTCGAGAGCGGATCGAAATCGTTCCAGTCGCTGTCGGAGATCGTGCCCTGCGCGCGTTCAATGTCTTCCGCGCCGAGCGAGCGCAGCACATTGATTGCATGTGCCTCATCCTGCTGCTCGCCGATGCCGACCGCGAGCATCAGCCCCGACTTGCGCAGCGGTGCAGCATTGTCGGCATCCTCGCCATGCTCGCCGGTTTCGCCCTTTTCCTTCATCTCGTGCAGGCTGCCAACTAGTCCGCCGACATGCGCGCCGACCAGTGCGCCGGTCATGGTGCCGACCGGGCCGAGAAAGGCGGTTGCTGCCGCGCCGACGACTGCGCCGGTGGCTGCGCCTTTCACCACGCCCTTGCGCGATTCATGTGCGCCGGCCGATTCAGCGTGGTCGCCGCCGATCGGATAGGCATCGTGCTGTCCGGCAGGATTGACGAAAAATGAGGCAATCGACTCGCGCGAAAAACCGGCGCGCACCAGTTCCTCGACCGCATCTTCCACCGCCGTCTGTTGCTGAAACCGACCCGCAATAATGGTGCTCACAACCGCCTCCGTGAATGAACTGTCCAGAATTAAGAGTGTTGCGCGATTCAAATAGTTCGGTGGCATCGCCTGTGTAATCTTTTCCAACGCAGTGGTAAAAAATTGCGAGACCCTTGCGCCATGTGGCGCACATTACCTCCTGCTGCGTTCACTCTGATCCGGCCCGCGAATTGCATGCCGTTCCATTCTTTTATCGATGGGAAGGCGTGCGTCCGATGGCACAACTCAACGAGGGCGGTGATGTTCCTCCCAACGTCAATCTGGTCGGCGCGCATGTGGTCGATGCAGGCGGGCAGCAGGCATCCGTGGTTTCGGTCGAGCAGGCGGAGGAAGGCCATGAGCCGCAGGCATGGATCAGGCTGGATGACGGCGCGCAGGTGCTGGTCCCTGTGGGGCTGTTGACGCAGCAGGGCGATGGGGCATACCGGCTGCCGTTCAGCTTCGACCGTTCCGCCGCGCAGCAGCCGATGCAGATGAGTTTTCCCGTCATGGAGGAAGAGCTGCATGTGGGCAAGCGCACGGTCGATACAGGCAGGGGCGTGCGCATTCACAAGACTGTCTCCGAGCAGGAAAAAAAGATCGAGCAGTCCTTGTTGCGCGAGCAACTCGTGGTCGAGCATGTGCCGGTGGGGCGCGTGGTGGCGGAATCCGATGTGCCGCAGATGCGCTACGAGGGCGACACGCTGGTGGTGCCGGTTCTGGAGGAGGTGCTGGTGGTGCAGAAGCAGTTGCTGCTGAAGGAAGAAGTGCATATCACGCGGCAGCGCCAGCAGGCGCCGATGCCGCAGACCGTGCGCCTGCGCGCGGAACAGGTGCGGGTGGAACGCTTCGATGAAAGCCAGCCGTGATAGGCACAGCTTATGCGTGCGTAATCCTACTCAACCCAGAGCCGGCGCAGGAAGACCTGCCGGAGACCTACGTTTCATAGGAGAGAACGATCATGGAAAATACCGTAATAGGCGTATACGACAGCTACGCGCAGGCGCAGAACGCAATGAACGAGTTGCTCTCTAGCGGCTTTTCGCGCAGTGACGTGCAAATCAATCCGGAGTCTGACAGCACGACGCAGACGCAGACCGCTCGCACCAGCGACGCGGACGAAGGCGGCTCCGCCATCGGTAATTTTTTCCGTTCGCTGTTCGGCATGGATGAAGATCGCCAGCATGGCGACGTTTATTCGGAAGCGGTGCGGCGCGGCAGTTGCGTGCTGACTGTGTATGCCGACAGCGACGAGCAGCGCGATCGCGCGACCGATATCATGAACCGCTATGACCCGATCGACATCGACGAACGCACTGAGCAATGGAGAAGCCAGGGCTGGACTGCGTATGACGATAGCGCGCCGATGTACACGACGAGCGATATCGAGCGCGAGCGCAATCAATATGCACAAAGCCGTACCGACACGGCGAGCATGAATCTGCAGTCGGATACCAGCAACATCCGGCAGGATACGGCTCAAAGCCAGAACCTGCAACAGGGTGAAACCACGCGCATTCCTGTGGTGGAAGAAGAGCTGCGCGTGGGCAAGCGCGAAGTGCAGCGCGGGGGCGTGCGCGTATTTCAGCGGCTGAAGGAAAAGCCGGTACAGGAGTCGGTGCAGTTGCGCGAGGAGCATGTGAAGGTCGAACGGCATCCGGTCGATCAGCCTGCTACCGAAGCCGACATGGCAGCGTTCAAGGAAGGTTCGGTCGAGCTGCGTGAAATGGCGGAAGAGCCGGTAGTATCGAAGACCGCGCGCGTGGTCGAGGAAGTGGTGGTCGGCAAGGAAGTCGAGCAGCACACCGAACAGATCAACGACACCGTGCGCAGGACCGATGTTGAAGTCGAGCAGCTCGGCGCATCGGGCGCAACCACCACGGGCACCACGGATACGATGCGCGGAACCGATTATGCCGACACCACCGCTACCGCGGATGATGCCGATTACCGCAAGCATTGGCAGACCGCTTATGGCACCTCGGGCGGACGTTACGAAGATTATGATTCCGCCTATCGCTATGGCTCTACCATGGCCGGCAGCGGCCGCTTCAAGAACTACCAGTGGACGGATGTGGAACCGCAGTTGCGCAGCGACTGGGAATCCAACCATCCGGAGAGCACCTGGGACAAGGTGAAGGACGCGGTCCGCTATGGCGCCGAACGCGTGACCGGCCGGCAGCATAGGCATTAAGAGCTGGCGCTGCGTGCCTCCCCGCTTCCTGCTGCAGGAAGCGGGGGAGGGCGCGTTGCAAGTCAATCGCCCAGCATTCCCTCTTGCGCCATTTGCCGGATGGTGCGAATGGTGTCGATATCCGATTCCTTGTAGGCCGAGCGGCGGAATTCGTTATACAGCGCCGCCTCGCCTTCGGCTGTATCGCTCTTGTCGTCTTCGTATTCGAAGCGAACGAAGAACGCCTGCGGTTGCGGCTCTTCGATCGTGACCGTCAGCTTCGAGGCCGGGATGTCCTTTTGCGGCGGCACGTGATAAACCACCTGCTGCTGCGGCAGGAAGCTGACACGGTCGCGCACGACCAGGTCGCCGTAATGCAATTCGCGCGACATCGACGATGCCGACTTTTCCAGCACTTCACAGCTATCGAGATGGGGCACGAAGGTCGTCGGCCTTTCCGCGCGCAATACCAGGCCACGCCACAACTGCTCGCGCGAGAGTGCGGTGATCAACGGATTGCGCAGATCGTTGATTTCAACGAGATGGGAGAATTTCATGATGCGTTACACCAGTCGGAGAATCGAATCGGCTAGTGTAACGCGCGCTTTGGGCCGCGTCAGAAGAAATGCGACCACTCCTCGATCCATGCCGGCACCGCATCGCCTTCCATCGGGCGGGCAATGTAGTAACCCTGCGCATAGATGCAACCGAGCCGGCGCAGCAGGTCCCAGTCTTCGCGGGTTTCCACACCGACCGCGACCGAGTTGCGATTGAGCTTCTTCGCCAGTTCCAGGCAGGAGCTGAGCGCGACGCGCGTCTGCTCGTTCTGCGATGCGCCGGCGACGAATGAGCGATCGATCTTGAGGTCGAGAAAGGGAATGCGCAGCAACTGCTGCAGCGTGGAATGCGCGGTGCCGTAGTCATCGATCGACAATCCGAAACCCTTCATGCGCAGGCGCGCCAGGTTTTCCAGGCAGACCGGCACATCGGTCATCGCCATCAGTTCGGTGATCTCGAAAGTGACGTATTGCGGATCCACCCGATGCCGCGCTACATGCGCGAGCAGCTTGCCCGACAGGCCGGGCTCGGCCAGCGAGGTGACCGACAGGTTGATTGCGATCGACAGCATCAGCCCGCGCTCGTGCCAGCCGCGCAGCGCCGCCAGCGCCGGTTCGAGCACGGCCCAGATCAGGTCTTCGACATGGCCACTGGCTTCCAGAACGGGCACGAAGGCTGCAGGTAATACCAGTCCGTATTGCGGATGGCGCCAGCGCACGAATACCTCGGCAAGGCGCACCTTGCCGGTCGCCAGTTCCACTTGCGGCTGGAAGAAGGGTTCGAACTGCGCCGTGCGCAGGCCTTCCCGGATGTCCTGCAGCGTGAATGTTGGCGTGGCCTGCGCATTGGCGCGCACATGCGGCGGCACATACTCCGCAATCAGTTTGCGCAGGATGTCGGGCGTGGCCGGTTTCTCGAAAGTGCCGAGCAGGTTCAGGCCGTATGCCTTCGACATGGTTTCTACTGAGAGCAGCAGCGCCGAGCCCAGCGCGCTGGTCAGCACGATCGCGGTGGAATGCTCGCCGTTGGCCAGATGGCGCACCAGTTCCATGCCATCCATGACCGGCATGTTGAGATCGACGAAGCTGATGTCGATGGGCTGCTTTTTCTCCTGCAGGATCTGCAGCGCAACCTGGCCGTTTTCCGCCTCCACGATATGACGCGCGCCCAGTTCGGCAAGCATGGTCGCCAGCCAGTGCCGCTGGAATTCATCATCTTCCGCAATCAGGAAATGCAAATCCGCAATGGATACCGGGTGATCTGTCTTCATGATAGTTATGAGTAAGGCGAAACCTGCAGAAAGTTGCCCATCGTCAATTATGCAGCCAGTTCGCGCCGGGAATAAAGCAGTTTTCTGCGATTGTTGCGGGAATGGCCTTCCCCGCACGGTGTCTATTGCGTTTTGCAGGAGATGCAATTGAACCGACTTATCCATGCCTCCTCATTGGCGCTCGTTCTCGCCCTGGCTGCCTGCGGCGGCGGAGATGGCGACGACGGGAATTCTGGTTCCGCACCCGGTGCGGATGCCGGTTCCTCTTCCACGCCATCACCTGCACCGGAAACGCCGGCTGCACAGACTACTGTTCTGCCGGCAGAGAAAACCTGCAATCTCGGCAATTTTCAGCAAGAGATGCTGGCGCGGATCAATCAGGCCCGGGCCAGCAGCCGCAGCTGCGGCAGTACGGTCATGCCAGCCGCGCCCGCGCTTGCCTGGAACGGCCTGCTGTTCGACGCTGCTGCCGCGCATTCGCTCGACATGGCGACCAACAACTACTTCGACCATGTGAGCCAGGATGGACGCAGCTTTAGCCAGCGCATCAGCGCCGCCGGCTACAACTGGTCCGCGGTCGGCGAAAACATCGCCGCCGGCCAGACCAGCGTGGAGCAGGTGATGAATGCCTGGCTCGACAGCCCCGGCCATTGCGTCAACATCATGAGTACCAATTTCAGCGAAGTGGCGGTGTCCTGCGTGCGCAACGACAATGCGGGATATCGCTACTATTGGGCGATGGAACTCGGCCATCCTCGCTAGCAAAGGAGATAAGCATGCGAAGCCCGCTCCCGCTGCTGATGCTGCTACCCGCGCTGGCATTCGCCGGCGGCTCCAACTACACCGTCGCGCCCGGTGTCTCGCAGCCAATCGGCAAGGTTTCCGAATGGCCGGTGCCGACACCGAAATTCGCGCGCGACCCGGCCGTTGCGCCGGACGGCAACATCTATATCGCCGTCATGAACGGCAACAAGCTCGCGCGCTTCGAACCCGCCAGCAAAAAATTCGACGAATGGGAGCTGCCGCCAGGCACTCGCCCGCATGGCCTCGTGGTCGATGAAAAAGGCACGGTCTGGATGACCGGCCACGGCAACGGCACGCTGCTCGAAATCCCGTTCCGAGACGGCCGGCCCGGCACGATGGTCGCGCACAAGACGCCGTCCGGCGGCAGCCCGCACACCATCATCTTCGACGGCCGCGATGCGCTGTGGTTTACCAACCAATCGGCAGACAAGGTCACTCGCTTCGAGCGCGCCAGCGGAAAGATGACGGAGTTCGATACGCGCGACGGCCCCTATGGGCTGGCGATGGATAAGGAAGGCAACGTCTGGTTCTGCCAGGCCAGCGGCCAGCGTGTGGGGCGCATCGATGCACGCACCGGGCAGGTGACGGAACTGGAACTGGGCAGCGGCTCGCTGCCGCGTCGCATCGCTGCTTCACCCGACAACACGCTATGGGTGGTGCGCTACGGCGACGGCAAGCTCACGCATATCGATGCGAGGAGCGCGCAGATCATGAAGAGCTACGACATGCCCGCCGGTTTGCCCGGCAAGCCGTATGCGGTGACGGTCGATGGCGCAGGCAAGGTGTGGGCGAATGAGATCAGTACCGATACCGTCACGCTGTTCGACCCGAAGACTCAAAAGTTCCGCGTGTTCCCGCTGCCGACCGAGAACGAAGGCATCCGCAAGATGGTCGTCGATGCGAAAGGCCGCCTGTGGTATATGGGCAGCCACAGCGGCAGGCTGGGCGTGGTGGAGTAACTGCTGCGTCTTCATCAAGCGCCGTCTTGAAGATACTCTCTTTCCGTTTCCGGGCGTGCTAAAGTCGCGTCAGCAAAGCCATTCCTGCGCCCCGAGAGAAATGATGAAAAAAAGACAGCGCTCCCGCACCGCCCTGTTGCCCGGTAACGTCAAGCATCGCCTTACGACAGAACTGCCTGCGAGAGTGGCGCTGATCTCGCTGGATACCGACTGGCTCGACATGGAACATATCGGCGAAATCCAGATGATGGGCCTGCTGTGGGCGATCATGAGCGACGAAGCGGTCGGGGCGGAAATCCTCAGCCGGGTTGCGGCAATCATCGACAGACAGAAGCAGGAAGGCCGCCTGTATGCACTGGAGGAAGAAGTGAAATGGCTGAGAGAGACGCTTCCCCCAATCATCGATGCGATCACCACAGCGCCTAATCATGCGGTGGAGGCTGCGATTGAGCAGGCGCAACGCCTGTTAGCCTCCGCTGGTTAGGTTGGGTTTGCCGTGCAGGCCGTATACGGAGACGGTTCCGATGGAATAGCAAGTGATACCGAGAATCTCCTGCAATTCATCCCAAAATCGCTATTCCACCAAACCTACTTAACCTCCCGAAAACTGATCTAAATCAAGTAAAATGTTGCATTTGGTACACTTTCAGCAATATTTTCGTAATAGATTTGGACCGGCTTGGCGTTAAAAACGCCTGACGCATTCTCTCTCTCCTTCAGACAGTCGATTTCAGGTAGTTCCTCGGATCAGTCCCCTCTGAATCAACAAGTGCGTCCTTTCGTTCACCTTGCCCGTACCGATATGGCTGGATGTGTCGATACAACAAGGTAGCCGCTCGAATAATTCAGAGCGCAAGGCACAGCAAGGAAGGACCATGAACATTCCCACCCCCCAGCGATACGTCGACATCGCGTACCGGGCATACGGTCGTTTGGGAATGAGCTGGCAACTTGCCTTGTTTCTCCTGATTGCCCTCTCGGTTACATGGGGACTGGTCGCGGTGGAAATAAAGCGCCTTACCGACATGGCTGAACGTGAAAGCAAACTGGACATCAGCAATCTCGCCCATGCTTTTGCCGAAGAAGTGAATTCTTCCGTCAATACGATTGACTTGTCGCTCATCGGACTCAGAGCCAACTGGGTGGGTGATCGTGCAGCATTCCGCAACATCGTGGGAATTGTGCAGCGCCACCTCGCAGGCAATATCTCCTTCCATGTCAGCATGGTGGATGCCAACGGCAAGGTGGTTTTTTCGAGCGTCGATCCATTGGCCAAGCCCATCGACCTGAGCGACCGCGAACACATCCGGGTGCATCTGAATCGGCAGGAAGACAGGCTGTTCATCAGCAAACCGGTGCTGGGGCGCGTTTCGAAAGAATGGTCGATCCAGTTCACACGCCCGGTGTACACCCCGGCGGGGAAATTCGATGGCGTCATTGTTATTTCAGTCGCGCCAGGCTATTTCTCTCGCTTCTATAAAGAGATACACCTTGGTGAAGACGCGGTGGTTACCTTGGTGAGAGATGGCGGCATCGTTCTTGCCCGGTCGCCCCGCCAGGAAGAAGGGAAAGGCATGGGGCAGACCCTGCCGGGCGAGCAGTTCCTGAAAGTGTCTTCATTGGATAGCGGTTTCTACCGCAGGGTATCGTACGTCGATGGAATTGAACGCGTGTATGGATGGCGTACCTTGCCACGCTATGGACTCGTTGTGATGGTCGGACAGACCGTAGCAGCCATTTCCGCACGCTACCGCAATGAAAAGCAGACCTATATTGTCGTAGGCATCGGCGTTTCGGTGCTGTTTGCAGTGATCGGATACCTGCTTCTGTCAGCAGCGAGGCAACGTGTGAGAGAAGCCGAAGTCGTGGCCGAAAGCGAAGCGCGCCTGAGACTGGCGATCGAGGGCTCGGGCGACGGCGTGTGGGACTGGGATTCTCCTCAACATACCTTGCGGCTTTCAAGGCGCGCAAGAGAAATCCTTGGAGTCGGCGATCAATCCATTCCCGGTACGCTGGAAGGGCTCGATGCAATGGTTCATCCGGAAGACGGGGCAGAAGTGCGCGCAGCCCTGAGTTCGCATATCGATGGCAAGACCTCCGCTTATGAGATCGAACATCGTACGCTGGAGAGCAACGGCTCGTGCAAATGGGTGTATGCCCGAGGCATGGTGGTCAAGCGGGCCAGGAATGGGCAGCCATTGCGCATGGTGGGCACCTATAGCGACATTGGCGAGCGCAAGGCCAGGGAAGAGCTGATAAAACATATTGCGGAGCACGACGCATTGACCGGTCTTCCCAACCGGGTGCTGTTTGCCGACCGCCTGCGGCAAGCCCTGCTCAGGGCAAAACGTGAAAACACGAAGCTGGCCGTGATTTATTTCGATCTCGATAAATTCAAGCCGGTCAACGATACCCACGGCCACGGTGTTGGCGATTTGCTACTCATCGCTGTTGCATCGCGTGTGCGCGGCGTGCTTCGGGAATCGGATACGGTTGCCCGCATCGGGGGCGATGAGTTTGTCGTACTGCTGCCGACCATTAGCGCAGAGGTTGATGCGATGACTGTAGCGGAGAATATTCTCGCCGGCCTGAACGAATCTTTTGAAGTCGAGGGACACACATTGCATATCTCGGGCAGTGTCGGCATTGCCACATATCCCAAAGACGCCAGGGATGAAGCGACCTTGATGAAATGCGCTGACGGTGCGATGTATCAGGCAAAGGAAAACGGGCGCAATTGCGTTCGAGCCTACACCGAGATCATTGCGGCCTAACGCGGCTTGCAGCGTAGCGATGAGAAGCCATCAGCGTTGCGGGTAGCAATTGGGCGTTGATGGCTGTTATACCTTATCGCAACAAATCTCTATTTGGTCTATAGCCGCGCCAGCTCCAGCTGCCCGCGATCCCCGGCCCACGCCTTATTCAGCAGTTCCTCCGCAGCGGCAGCCCGCTGCACATCGCCGCGCTTCTTGTACACCTGCGACAGCCCGTACAGCGACCAGCCGTTGTTCGGCGTGCGCACCAGGCTGGTGCGGAATGCCTGCTCTGCACCGTTCAGATCACCTTTCTGCAGCAGTACCGCGCCCAGCGATTGCTGCACTGGGTAATACCAGTACGGCGGTTCCATGTACGCGAGCTTGTCTTCGAGTGCGGCGGCTTTCTCGAAGCTTGCGGCGGCCGCGTTGAAGTCGCCACCGGCCTGCGCGATGCGTGCGTGGATCACATGGCTGGCGATCTGCAGCACTTCATTGGCGGGAATGCCGGCGGTGGTCAGGTCTTCAAAATCGCCCGACTGCCGGATGCGGTCGATCGCGGCCTGTTCCTTGCGCGCGCTTTCCATGTCGCCCCTAGCAACAAAGGCTGCTCCGCGCGCGTAGTGCCATAGCCCTTCCACATACGGCAGGTCGCCGCTGGGCTTCTGAATCGCGAGGATGGTTTCGGGGCGGCTGAACTGCGCATGCGCGAAGTAGGGCGCGGCCTTTACCGGCTGAGCGATCGCGAAGGCGCGGGCGGTGTCGTCGGTGACGAGGCCGGCGAGCTTGTCGGCTGCTTCGACCGCCGTCTTGCCGTCGCCGGCCATCTGCGCCGACACCAGCACGAAGTGGACATTGTGCGGATAGTAGGCGAGCGGATAGACGCCGGTCGGCTGCCGGTCGGCGATGTAGGTTTCATCGACGGCGACCGCCTGCTTGTTGGTCGCGAGCGAATCCTTGTAGCGGCCGACGCGGTAATAGATGTGGGCGGGCATGTGCACCAGATGGCCCGCACCCGGTATCAATTTGCCGAGGCGTTCCGCATACGGCTCGGCGCGCTTCGGATCGGTGGATGCTTCGACGGTGTGGATGTAATAGTGGATCGCGCCCGGATGCTCGGGATTTGCCTTCAGCACCCGCTCCAGCGTCGCGACGAGCTCGGCGGTGCGTCCCTTCGGCCGCGCGCCGCCGGCTTCCCAGTAGTCCCACGGCGACAGGTCCATCAGCGATTCGGCATACATCACTGCGATGTCCTGATCGTTCGGAAAGCGCGCCGCGACCTTCTGCATCGCATCCGCGTAGGCGGCATCTAGTTTCGCCCGCTCTGCATTCGGCTCGGGCGAATAGCGCGCG
Source organism: Pseudomonadota bacterium (assembly GCA_023420795.1). Classification (GTDB taxonomy): domain Bacteria; phylum Pseudomonadota; class Gammaproteobacteria; order Burkholderiales; family Burkholderiaceae_D; genus Noviherbaspirillum. The sequence continues at coordinate 7,384 of JAEZVM010000077.1, read as the reverse complement.
GCCAGCGCGTCGATCAGCGCCTGCTCGCGCGAGCTGGCCCGTTCCTTCAGCGACACAGCCTTGCGGCTGGCCGCGACCGCCGGTGCGACCGCTTCCGGATCCATCGGCATGTTGATGTTGGGACCGAGTACCAGCGCCTCGCCCCAGTAGCACATCGCGCATGAGGGATCGAGCTTCTGCGCCATGCGGAATGCGCGCGCGGCTTCGGCATGGTTGAAGCCGTAGGTCAGGCGCAGACCCTGGTCGAAATACTTCTGCGCCAGCGGCTTGCTTGTAGAGATCTTGTACGACAGCGTGCCAAGGTTGGATTCGAGCGGAGGATCATCCGACTTTGCCGCCGGCTTTTCCGCCTGCGGCAGCTGGCCGTAGGGTTTCAGTTCGGTGTTCGAGGCTGCCGCGAGCTTGTAGAACAGCCTGTTGTCCGCAGCGTTGCCGGCGGGTGTCAGGCACACCGGGCCGGCAATGCCGATCAATGTTGCCGGGTCAATGTTGCGGTTTGCCTGCGTCACGTCGCCGGCTGTGCTGCTCGCGATCAGGCCTGCGCCGAACAAGGCTGCGGCCGGCAGTTTTCTGCTGAACATGGCCATCTCCTTCGCTGACTGGTAATAGGCAATCAGGCAGTCGCTTCATCGTTCAGCAATGAAGCGTTTTCAGGAACAGCCTAGTAGGCGCGGTTCAGGTTGGAAGATCAGCGTGGCTACTCGGTTTGATGCGGCTCAAGCAGGATTGGATCATATCCGGCGCGCCTTTCTTCGACGGAAAATGCTTCGGCAGAGCGCAGTACCGGCCGCTGCTCCAGTGCATCCTGCACCAGCCTGCCGAGCGTGCGCATCGCGTTTTCGGTTTCCGCATTCCACATGTTGCCGCAGTTCAGGCGCAGGTAATTGCTGAACTTGCCTGATGCGGAAAACAGCGGGCCGGGCATGAAAGCGATATGCCGCTCGATTGCGCGCCGATGCAGCGTGAACGCTTCGATCTGCGGCGGCATTTCCACCCACAGCACGAAGCCGCCCTGCGGTGCGGACACCGAGCATTCGGCGGGAAAGAATTCCGACACTGCATCGGACATGCGAGCGATGCGTTGCGCCAGCGCGCGTCGTATTTTGCGAAGCTGGTTGTCGTAACTGCTGCTGCCGACATAATCGGCCAGCACCGCCTGGAAGAAATGATTGGTGCCGCCGCTGGCGACGTTCTTCAGAAGCGCCACCTGCTGCGTATAGCGACCCGCAATAATGTAACCGACGCGCGCCGACGAACTGACGCTTTTTGAAAAAGACGAGCACAGCAGTACATGCCCGCTGCTGTCGTACGCCTTCACCGGCCATGGCCGCTCGGCGGTAAAGCACAGATCGCCATAGACATCGTCTTCGATCAGCGGGATGTCGTAGCGCGTCAGCAGATTTGCCAGCCGCTTCTTGCTGTCGTCCGGCATGATGCAGCCGAGCGGATTGTTCGCATTTGGCACCAGCATGCAAGCCTGCACCAGACCTTCGCGGATTGCCAGTTCCAGCGCATCGACCGACAGACCGGTCTTCGGATCAGTCGGGATCTCCAGCGCCTTCATGCCCATGCTTTCGATCAGTTGCAGCAGCACGAAGTAGGTCGGCGATTCGATCGCAATGGTGTCGCCTGGTTTGGCCACCGCGCGCAACGCCACGCTCATCGCTTCCGTGCAGGAGTTGGTGGCGATGATCTCGCGCGGATTGATGCGTCCCCAATCGACCGATCGGCGAATCACTTGCCGCACGAAGTTCGGCTCATTGGTGTCGAAGCAGCCATCCTGCGTCAGCAGGTCCGGGCGATGGCGCGCGATGCTGCCCATTACCTGTTGCAGGCGCCTGACGGGCAGCAGCTCGTCAGGCGGGCAGGACAGCGCCAGCTGCACCGTGCCGGGCGACTTGTTGGCATGCAGCACCTGGGTCAGCAGATTATTGATGCCCACATAAGTCGATTCCTTCGGACATTGCGCATCGCCGGCAGTAACCAGGTTGCGCGCACGATGCCGCACATAAAAACCCGCCTGCGGCCGCGCATCGATCAGGCCGCGATCCTCCAGCAGCCGCAGCGCCTGCATCACCGTGCTGACCGACAGCCGCTTCTGCTGCGACAGATGGCGGATCGACGGTAGCCGGTCGCCGGGCGCGAACACGCGGCTTGCGATCAGCGCGCCGAGCTCGTCGGCCAGATGCTCGTAGAGGTTGATTTGGGCGGACATGGATTGATTGTGCGGGCGGTGCCGATGGCGACAAAGATACAGTTCGATATTTTTTTGACCAGTACAGTTTAATGCCGCCCCATCTGTGATGATCACAATTTCGATTTGCTGCGCCTGTTCTGCCGCCGGCGCGCCACGTACGCTATGTCTTCATCAGACGAAAGGAGCGATGCGATGGAACCGAGAGTATTGACGGCAACCCAAAGCCGGGTCGAATGCGAACTGGCGGAAAACATTCCACTGCGACTGGTCGGCGCTGCGGGCCGCCGGGTGCAGTGCATCAGCGGCCTTGCATGGATTACCGCGTATGGCCAGCCGGTCGATGTATTCCTGCGGCCGGGTGGCGTCTATGTGATTCCGAATAGCGGCCTGGTGCTAGCCGAAGCTGTCGGCAACTGCACGATCCGAGTGGATCTGCCGCGTTCGTTCAATTACGCGAGGCATGGCGCGCGCCTGCCGGTTGCCGTTGCACGGATGCTGCGGGGATTGCAGACGGTGCTGCTGCGAAGCAAACCCACCGGCGGCTGATGTGACGGTGCCGCATACCATCCGCTTTTTTCATTCCGAGCAGAGCGAGGAATCTCATTTGTTATCCGGTGCGCGATTGCCTGAGATTCCTTGCTCTGCTCGGAATGACAAGCTTCTATGGATAGTCAATCCAGCGTCTGCCGGTACCGCTTCAGTGCAACCAGCCCCGCGACCAGCATGAACAGTGCGATCGGCCACACGCTCGGCGCGATCTCGGCTGCGCCATTCCCCTTCAGCATGATCCCGCGCACAATGCGCAGGAAATGCGTCAGCGGCAGCGCCTCTCCCAATATCTGCGCCCAGCCCGGCATGCCGCGGAACGGGAACATGAATCCCGACAGCAGCATCGACGGCAGGAAAAAGAAGAAGGTCAGCTGCATCGCCTGCAACTGGTTTCTCGCGATGGTCGAAAAGGTGAAGCCGACCGCGAGATTGGCAGCGATGAAGACCACCAGCGCCACCGACAGCAGCGCGAGGCTGCCGACCATCGGCACATCGAACAGTACTCGCGCGGCGAGCAGGATCACCGCCACCTGCACATAGCCGATCAGGATGTAGGGCGCAATCTTGCCGACCATGACCTCCAGCGGCCGCACCGGCGTCGCCAGCAGGTTTTCCATGGTGCCGCGCTCGCGTTCGCGCGTCATCGCCAGCGCGGTCATCATCACCATCGTCATCGTCAGGATCACGCCGATCAGGCCCGGCACGATGTTGTAGCGCGAGATGCCTTCCGGGTTGTAGCGGCGCTGCGCGCGGATTTCGAATGGCGCGTCGGTTGCCTGCAGCTTTTGCAGCGGCCCGCTCAGGTCGCGCGCGAGCGCCTGCCTGCCGATGCTGTTCAGCGCCGCGAGCGCGTTGCCGGACGCGGCCGGGTCGGTGGCATCGGCCGCCAGCAGCACCGCCGGCCGCTCGCCGCGCGATAGCTGCCGCGAAAAATCGGGCGGAATCACCAGCAGGAATTGCACGTGGCCTTCATCCAGCAACTGGTTGCCTTCCGCCTCGCTCGCGGGGCGCGCGGTGACGCGGAAGTAGCCGGAATTCTCCAGGCTGGCGATCAGGCTGCGCGAGAACTGGCTGTGGTCCGCCTCCACTACCGCCAGCGGCAGGCGCTTCGGATCGGTGTTGATCGCATAGCCGAACAGGATCAATTGCAGGATGGGCACGCCGACCATCATCGCGAAGGTCAGCCGGTCGCGCCGGATCTGGCGGAATTCCTTGATCAGGATGGCGAGCAGGCGCGACCAGTTCATGAGCCGTAGTTGTCGGTGGAGCGCTGCATCAGCGCGATGAACACGTCTTCGAGCGTGGTGTCGATCGGCGCGATGTGCAGGCCCGCGCCCTGATACGGAACGAGCGCCGCATTGAGTTCGCTTTCCGACTGCGCGCTGACATGGAGCGCGGTGCCGAAGGAGGCGACGTGGATTGCCTCATGCATACGGAGTGCGCGCGCTACTTCTGCAAGTCCTGAGCCGGTGATCGACACAGTAGTCAGAGCGGTATGCGCGATCAGTTCCTGCGCGGTTCCCTGCGCGAGCAGCTTGCCGTATGCGATGTAGGCAAGCTGATGGCAGCGTTCCGCTTCGTCCATGTAATGCGTCGATACCAGCACCGTCAGACCCGACGCCGCCAGCTCGTGCAGATGGTCCCAGAACTCGCGCCGCGCCTTCGGATCGACGCCAGCGGTCGGCTCGTCGAGCAGCAGCAATTGCGGTTCGTGCAGCAGGCATGCAGCCAGCGCGAGACGCTGCTTCCAGCCACCGGACAGCGCGCCGGCCAGCTGCGTGCGGCGGCTGGCGAGGCCGAGCCGCTCCAGCGCTTGCTCGACCTTGCGCTGCGGATCGCGTACTTCGTACACGCGCGCGACGAACGCGAGGTTTTCCTCGATGCTCAGGTCTTCATACAGCCCGAACTTCTGCGTCATGTAGCCGACCTCGCGCTTGATCTTGCGCGACTCGGTGCGGATGTCGAATCCGAGACAGGTGCCGCTGCCGTCGTCCGGCGTCAGCAGGCCGCACAGCATGCGTATCGTGGTGGTCTTGCCGCTGCCGTTGGGGCCGAGGAAGCCATAGATGCGCCCGCGCGCGACCCGCATATCGACATGATCGACCACGGTGCGCTCGCCGTAGCGCTTGGTCAATCCTTGTACGTCGATGATCGCGTCGCCCATCATGCGGCCTTCGCAGCGCTCAGGCGGACTTCGACCGGCTGGCCCGGATGCAGCGAGCGCGCATGATCCGAAGCGGGGCGCGCCTCGATCATGAACACCAGCGTCGCGCGGTTCTCCTTGCTGTAGATGAGCGGCGACGTGTATTCCGGCGCAGGCGACAGGTAGCTGATCTTTGCCGGGATCGGCGTCTTGCAGCCGTCGCATTGCAGCACCACGTCCTGCCCGGGCCGCAGCGTGCCCAGTATTGCCTCCGGCACGAAGAAGCGCACCTTGATGTTCTGCGGCGGCAGAAGGCTCACGACCGGGCTGCCCGCCTGCACGAATTCGCCTTCGCGATACAGCACATCGTTGATGTCGCCGCCGGCCGGCATGCGCTGTGTCTTCTGCGCCAGCTTCCATTCGGCCTGCGCCAGCTGCGCTTCGGCCGCCTTCAGCTCCTGTTGTGCAGCGTCGATCTCGTCGGTCCGCGCGCCGAGTTTCGCTACCCGCAACTGCGCGCGCAACTCGTTCACGCGGGCCTGGTCGCGGTCGAATGCGGCACGCGCTTCATCGAGATTGGCGGGCGAGACGAATTTGTCGGCCACAAGCTGCCTGCGGCGCGCGAGATTGCTGGCGGAAAGCGCCGATGCGGCCTGTGCCTGCGTCAGTTGCGCCTGCAGTGCGGCCACTTCGTCCGGACGGCGGCCTTTCTCCAGGTTGGCCAGCTGTGCCTGCGCGCGTTGCATGCGCGATGCCGCTTCCTCGCGGGCCGCGCGTTCGCTTTCCTGTTCCAGCACGAACGCCGGCGCGTTCTGTTCGACCCGGTCGCCGCGCTTCACATGCAGCCGGACCAGCGTACCTGCGATGGGCGATGCCAGCCGCACATATTCCGCTTCCGCATAGCCGGGGAAGTAATCGCCGGCCTTTTCCGCACAGCCAGCTAGCAGGATTGCGCCTGCCAGTACGAATATCGCTGTTTTCACGTCGTTCCCTCCTGCGGTTTTGAAAGGCCGCGCAATGCGAACGCGATGCGCTGCTCGGCCGCCTGTTGCGATAACACGTCCTGTTCCAGCAATCTGTGGATCGATACCGGCAGCGCGCTGCTTTCCGCCAATGCCGTTCCCAGCAGAAGAGGCGACATGATCGCGCCGCCAAGGAAGGCGAGCACCTGTGCCGGCGGCGCCTGCACGAGGCAGTCTTGGCGCTGCGCTTCATCAATCAGGTCGGTCAGTACGCCGAGATGGCGCGGGAGATTTGCTTGCAGGAACTCGATCGCAATCTGTTCGCCAGTCAGCGCATCGGCAGCAATGCGTACCAGAAGTTGCCGGTTCGTGCGTGCGAATTCCGCCAGCACGTGCAGTGCGTTGCTCAGGTTCTGCAGCGGCGAGGCGTTTTCATGTGCGCGGATCACCAGCATCGAGAACATCTGTTCATAGGTTTGCTGCAGCAGCGTGCGGATGAAGTTTTCCCTGGTGCGGAAGTGGTAATGGAACATGCCCAGGTTCACGCCGGCATGCTCGGCCAGCTTGCGCGCGGACAGCCCGCGACAGCCCATGCTTGGCAGCAGCTCTAGGCCGGCTTGCAGCAGCCGTTGATCGATATTCCGGGAAGGGCGGGGCATGCAATTATTGTACGGACGACTAATAACAATGCAACCGTGATTTTCGAGGAGATGAAATTGCCGTGAGTTGATTCGCCCGGCCAATCTCGTGTTCCGGCGAGACAGGCTCGGCATGACCACTTGCCAAATGCGGGAATCCCTCAATACGATCCCTTCAAATGCGGTTATTGTGTAACCTAGGCTGTCCGGCCGATTGCCTGCACCCGGTTCAAAACAAAACAACAGAAGGAGACAAGGAATGGAAAAGTTCTGGCTAAAGTCGTATCCGAAGGGCGTCCCTGCGGAGATCGACTACACGCAATACGAATCGCTGACCCACCTGCTGGAAGAGTCTTTCCGCAAGTATTCATCGCGCAACGCCTATGTCTCGATGGACAAGTTCATGACCTATGCAGAGCTGGACGCGCTTTCTGCAAAACTCGGTGCATGGCTGCAGAGCAAGGGACTGAAGAAGGGCGACCGCGTGGCGCTGATGATGCCGAACCTGCTGCAGTATCCGGTCGCCATTGCCGCCGTGCTGCGCGCTGGCTACACCGTGGTCAACGTCAACCCGCTGTACACGCCGCGCGAGCTGGAGCACCAGCTCAAGGACTCCGGCTCCAAGGCGATCGTCATCATCGAGAACTTCGCCAACACGCTGCAGCAGTGCATCAAGTCGACGCCGGTGCAGCACGTCGTGCTGGCCACCATGGGCGACATGCTCGGCGGCCTGAAGGGCGCGCTGGTCAACTACGTGGTGCGCAAGGTCAAGAAGATGGTGCCGGCCTACGAGCTGCCCGGCGCCGTGCGCTTCAAGGACGCCATCGCGCGCGGCCAGAGCGGCACGCTGCGCAAGCCGGAGATCAAGCCCGAGGACGTGGCCGTGCTGCAGTAC
>JAEZVM010000068.1 GCA_023420795.1 Pseudomonadota bacterium | reverse complement strand
GCCTGGCGCGACACGCACATGCAGATCGAAGGGCCGGCCGTCGCGGAATTCCAGAAACTGTTCCGCGAAACCTGGCAGCGCGAAACCGGCAAGCCGCTGCGCGCGGCCAACTACTTTCCGGCGCTGGCTCCGCAAGGAAAGGCGCTGGTGCGCGCGATCGGCAGCACGCCGGACATGGAAGACTACGCGATCTACAAGACCTATATCTCCGCGCTGGCGCATGCCGACAACTATGCCTACCTGACTTCCGCCTACTTTGTGCCGGACGGGCAGATGCTGCAGGCCCTGATCGATGCGGCGCAGCGCGGTGTGGATGTGCGGCTGATCTTTCCCAGCTTCACCGACGTCGAAATCATCCTCCATGCGGGTCGCTCGTATTACGACGATCTGCTGGCAGCCGGCGTGCGGATCTATGAGCGCAAGACTGCGATGCTGCATGCGAAAACAGCGGTGATCGACGGCGTCTGGTCCACCATCGGCTCGACCAACCTCGACATGCGCAGCTTCCTGCACAACGATGAAGTCAATGCGGTGATCCTCTCCACCGACTTCGCGACGCGCATGGAAGCGCTGTTCCAGCGGGACTTGCAGGAGTCCGTCGAAATCACTGCCCAGCAATGGCAAAAGCGCGGGCTGCGTCAGCGGCTGCGCGAATGGACGGCTAGGCTCTTCGCGTACTGGCTATGATGCACCTCGGAAATTGATCGAAAACTTCGATAGGTTGTGATGCTCCAAGGGGTTTTACCACGCATAAAACCCTGTTACAGGATTGAGTATTTCGCTGTGTTACAACCGGCATAGTTGGCCTTTCTCAACGCTTGAACCAAATTGACAAACTCACATCAGAACTCTGCATGTGAGTTGTCGGAAAGCGTTGGCGCGACATGAAATTTTCGATCAGTAGAGCAAGAGCTGCTTGGTTGCGTGTACTGGCTGCGACAGGGATCGTGCTGTCAATCGCCACCTGCGGTGGCGGTGGCGGCGGTGGAAGCGGAGGAAGTCCGGCGGCGGCCCCACCGCCAGAAGGCGGCAGCCCGCCAGTTACGCAGGCGGCAGCAGCCTCGGTGCTGCAACCGCTAGAAGTGCCTGCTCCGCTCGCAGAAGGCACGTTTGCCGAAGGCAAAAGCCTGACGCTGCCGCCGGGATTCGGCATCCGCCTGTGGGCACGGGTGCCGGGCGCGCGCTTCATGGCGCTGGCGCCGAATGGCGACGTGCTGGTGTCGCTGCCGAACGAAGGCAGGATCGTGCTGCTGCGCGAGCGTCCCGGGGACGTGCCGCAGGCATTCGATTACGCCACCGGACTGCGCAATCCGCATGACATGGTGTTTCACCGCATCGGCGACACCATCTACCTGTATATAGCCGAATCGCACCGCGTCACGCGCTCGGTGTATCAGGGCGGCGAAACCGCCAGCGGCGAGCGCACCGAGATAGTCGCCGGCCTGCCGGACGATTCGACGCCGGAACTGCAGGGCAGCTATGGCCATCAGCTGAAGAACATCGCGCTGTCGGCAGACCACAAGCTGTATGTGTCGATCGCCTCCACCTGCAATGCCTGCATCGAGGACACCACCAGCGATCCGGTGCGCGGCGCAATCTACCAGTACAACGCCGACGGCACGAACGGCCGGCTGTTCGCGCACGGCATCCGCAATGCGGAAGGACTGGACTTCATTCCCGGCACCAATACGCTATGGATCGCAATCAACCATCGCGATGAAATCCGCGTGCCGGTCGATGCGGATGTCGATGGCGACGGCAGCAATGACCGCGGCAAGCTGCTGCCGTCATATGTCGATGACAATCCGCCGGAGCCGTTTACCGTGGTGCGCGACGGCGGCAACTACGGCTGGCCGTTCTGCAATCCGGTGCAGAATGCGTCGATGTCCGACATGGCGCTGGTACCCGACGAGGAATTCAACCGCGACGGCAACGCTGTCGATTGTTCCACGATCGACCGCTCATCCAAGGGCATGCAGGCGCATGCGGCGCCGCTCGGCTTCAGCTTCCTGCATGCGAGCAGCCTGCCTGCGGCTTATCGCAAGGGTGCGGTGATCGCGCTGCACGGTTGCTGGAACTGCACCCGCCTCGATGCAGGCTACAAGGTGGTGTATTTCCCGTTCGACGATGCCGGCAACGCCGGCGCCGAGATCGAACTGGTTACCGGCTTCGTCACCGATGCCGATGCCCGTGCGCGCTGGGGCAGGCCGGTGGACGCAATCGCGGACGCGAAAGGCAATCTGCTGATTTCGGATGACTATGCGGGCGCGATTTATCAGTTGTATCCGAAGTAGGACTCTTCAGCGAGGAGAGACCCTGTCATTCCGAACGCAGTGAGGAATCTCGATTGATCGCTGTGGCGCAAACGTGAGATTCCTCACTGCGTTCGGAATGACGGGAAGCATGGCCTCGCCATGCTTCCTCCCGTATATAACAACTGCTATTTCGTCCCCGCATCCCTCACCACTTCCTGCGCCACGCGGAATGCCTCCACCGCCAGCGGCGCGCCGCAATACACGGCCGCATGCAGCAGCACCTCACGGATTTCCTCCGGCGTTGCGCCATTGTTCAGCGCGCCGCGCACATGGCCCTTCAGTTCATGCGCGCGTCCGAGCGCGGTCAGCATCGATATCGTGATCAGGCTGCGGGTCTTCAGTTCCAGTCCGTCGCGGCACCACACCGTGCCCCACGCATTGCGCGTGACGAACTCCTGCAGCGGCATCGTGAATTCGTCCGCATTCGCAAATGCCTTCTCGACGAAGTCCTCGCCCATTACCTGCTTGCGCATCTGCAAGCCGTCCTTGAATTGCTGATCCATTGCGGTTTCCTTTCCGATAACGAAAGCGCGATTATAAGAGCCAGCCCCTTCGTTCAATCGGTTACATCCTGCGCCTCGGTCGTGCCCTGCTCGGAATCGATAGCATGTGCACGCCGCTGCTGCGCCCATTCCAGATCGGTCTCGCTCGGCATCACGATCGGCACCTGCAGGCAGACGCTTTGCGTCGGCAGCACATGCTTCCAGTCGCAGATCAGCTTGCGATAAGCCTTGCCGACTGGCCGGATGTTGCGGTCGAGGTCATACAGCCCAAGTGCATTCACATGCCCGTTGTCCTCGCGCAGTGCGCTATCCCAATCGACCTGGTCGGTCAGCGAATACCAGGTGAAGCCGACGATGGGCACGCCGTCGTTGCGCACACGCAGCACATTCGCCCACTCCTTCCACAGCCAGTACACCGCCTCGTCACCGTTCGCCCCCTGGCACAGGTTCGTTTCGGTATGCATCACAGGCAGCCGATAGCGTTCGTGATACTGGCGGGTAATAACCGCATAGCCATAGATCTCACCGGAAGCGCGCTGGCTGCCGTCTTCCGATACCAGGTGCTCGTTGGTCACGTAATAATCATTGCCCATCAGGCAGTGATGGCGCAGGTTGTTCTTCATCAGGAACAGGTATTCGCCGCGCGTCATGCCGTTGTCCAGCAGGTATTCGTACATTTCCGAATCGACCCGATGGCCATAGTTCAGGTCGAGCGACAGGAAACGGCGTGCATTGGCCCGTTCAGCGCGCGGGATTGCCTTTGGACTCGCCGGATGAAAATACTCGGACGATTCGCTCTGGATGAACAGCGCATCGGGACGCACCTTCAGGATCGCTTGCATCGCCAGCACATTAGCCTGCACCAAATGCTTGAGAGCGGTAACGAAGGCGCGGTCGCTCGTCATCTGTTCGTTCCACCAGCCATACAGCGCTGAAAACACCGCGCAGATGAACATCTCGTTGACCGGCGTATAGAGCTGCACCCACGGAAAGCGCTCCGCGAACGCCTTCGCATAGCAGGAAAAAAGCAAGGGGAAGTCCGAGTTCTGGAAATTGCCGATCCAGTCCGGCACGCCGAAATGGCACAGATCGACAATGGGCACGATGTCGCGCCCGCGCAGTTCAATGAAGGTCTCGTCGGCAAAACCCCAGTCGTGCCGGCCGTCACCGAGCCAGGTGGTGTGCAGCGGCGGTCCGTAACGCAGGAACTGGATGCCCGTCTGCTGCACCAGGTCGAAGTCGTTGCGCCAGTGACGGTAATGGCCGCATTTTTCCATCTCGTCCATGCGCACCGTTCCGCCACGGATGGTGGGAATGCTGTTTTCAATCCCAGTGGCGAAAATGAATCCAGGGGACATTGTGCCGTCTCCTTTCACTGCTGCCGGGTAGAGAGCAGCCTTCAGCGTGGACAATGGCGGACAACGGAAGTTTCGCGCGGGGAAGTCGCGGCACGCCGCTTTCGCGGCTGTCATTTCTCAAATTTCGGTGCCGGCCGCGATGGCAGTATTGATCGGTAATGTACGCCGACCAACGGAGACACGCGATGAGTGTTCAAGTCATCATCCGCTTCAAGACCCGGCAGGACAAACGCGACGCTTTCGCCGATCTGCTGCGCTCGGTGAAGCACAGCCTGCCGACTGTCGAGGGATGCAGGGACGTCAAGGTATTCCTCGGCAACGAGTGCCCCGACAGCTTCACCATGGTCGAAACATGGACGAGCGAATCGGCCCATCAGGCGCATCTCGCCAGCGTCATCGCATCCGGCGGCTGGGCGCATGTGCTGAGCCATCTTGCAGCCGAACCGCAGCGCGGCTATTTCAGGGAAATGCAATAGCGCTTTTCCCTTTAAGGGAAGCAGCATGCGGGCCGGATTTGTTTTTCAGACCGGTCCCCGGCAGAATGGCGCGTTCTGCCGGAGAGATCATCATGCTTGCCTACTATCTGAAAGGGTTCGGCCTTGGCGCCGGATTGATCGTGCCCATCGGTGCGCAGAATGCGCATGTGCTGCGCATGGGCCTGCACCGCACGCATGTCGGCCTGACGGTTTTGGCTTGCATCGTATGCGAGACCATATTGATTGCCGCCGGCGTGGCAGGCGTCGGCACGATGGTCGAGCGCAATCCGGTGCTGCTCGCAGCGGCGCGCTGGGGCGGCGCTGCTTTTCTGGCGTGGTACGGCCTGCGCGCATGGCGCAGTGCGTTTGGCCGCCATGCGATGCAGGCGGCGCAGGATGCGGCGAAGCTAAGCGCAGCGCGGGCGCTGACCACCGTGCTGGCAGTCACGCTGCTCAATCCGCATGTGTATCTCGATACCGTGGTACTGCTCGGCGCGATCGGCGGCCAGCAGGGACCGCAGGGCAAATGGTGGTTCGCGTTCGGTGCGATGAGCGCGGCGGCAGTCTGGTTCAGCTCGCTCGGCTTCGGCGCGCGCCTGTTGTCGCCCTGGTTTGCCAAACCGGGTGCATGGCGCGTGCTCGACGGCCTGATCGGCGCGGTAATGCTGGTGCTGGCGGCGACGCTGATAGCAAGCGGGTATTGATTGGCTGAGTACGGGCTCCGGAAATTCTCTACCGCTTCACAGGATGAAACTTATACGTCTCCCCATGCTTCAAGTAGGTGATCTTGCCCTGCAGCCCCGCTGCACTCACTTCCTTTTCGAACTCCGATAGCGGCGACTTGAATACGTCATAGTCGTTGTAGTGGATCGGTATCGCATGATGCGGCGCAATGATCTGCAGCATCTGCACGCCATCCTTGCCATCCATCGTCACCTTCATCACGCCAAGAATGCGTGTTCCGCCGAGATGCAGCAGCGCGAGGTCAATATCCGGATAGCGGCGCGGGATCTCGTTGATGTCGTCATACACCAGCGTATCGCCGCTGATGTACATCCGGTAATCCGGCTTCCCGCTCCCAACCGAAAACTCCAGCATTGAACCCATCGTTTCCGGCAGCGGCGTGGAAGCGACCGGCGGACCATGGCGCGCCGGCATCGCGGTAACGCGCAGCGTCGCCTTGCCTCTTTTTACCGTGAGCACATCCCATGTCTGCAACGGGTAGCGCGCCTTGAATCCCATTTCTTCGAGAGACTTCGCCGCTTCCGGTGTAGTAACGATCGGAATGTTGCGGTCGAGTTTTTCCTGCACCAGCTGATCGAAATGGTCGCCGTGCATGTGCGACAGCACTACCAGATCGATCGGCGGCAGCTTGTCGAGTTCGATCGCCGGATCGGTCAGCCGTTGCGCCTTCAGCCCGTAGCCGAGGTGCACATGCTCGCCCTTGTGCAGGAAATTCGGGTCGGTCAGGATGGTCAAGCCGGCATAGCGGATGATGACCGTCGCATTGCCGACGAACTGCACCGAGCCGCCGTCGCGCGTAGCCGGTGCGTCGCGCGGCTCCAGCGTAAGCACATGTTCTTTTGGTGCGGCCGTGGTTGCGGCTGGCGGCGCCTGCGGCGTTTGCGCGAATGCCGGTAGTAGCCATGAACACAGAAGTACAGCGGCGATGTTGTGCCAGCGATTGATGGCGGTTGTCATGGCGACTCCGTATTGGACTCAAATGCTCACCATATGAACCGCGACACCGGAGTACAAGCGCGGCCTGATGGCCGCTTTGAAATCGCTCAATGCACGTTCAATGCGCGCTCTTCGCAAACACTCCGCCGTGAATTGCAGTCAGGATCGCCTCGACCGCCGGATGCTTGATCTTGCGCTCGTTGGAGATCGCGTAGAACTGTTCGCGCACCTGCGTCAGCTCGCCGACCGGCACCGCGCCGAACTGCTCCTTCACCGCATCAGCCAGCGCATGCGATGCGGGGAACAGGCCGAGGCCGTTGCGGCCGAAGGTATTCAGCAGCGCGTTGTCGTCGAATTCGCCGACCACATCCGGGCGCACATCATGCGTCTCGAACCAGTGGTCGAGCCTGCCGCGGATTGCATGGTTGCGCGTGGGCAGCAGTAGCGGCGCGCCTTTCAGGCTAGCGGGGAAATCGGCGCGATAACGTTCCGCCAGTTCCGGCACGCCGAACAGCATGATCTCGCTCTCGCCGAGCAGGTGGCTGAACACGCGCAGCGTGGTACCGGAGGGAACCGGGCGGTCGGTCAGCACGACGTCGAGCTTATGCACCGACAATTCGCCGAGCAGCGATTCGAAGTCGTCCTCATGGCAAACGAG
>JAEZVM010000432.1 GCA_023420795.1 Pseudomonadota bacterium | reverse complement strand
CAACGGCGATTACCGCGCCCGGGATCGCATACCCCATGCTGACAATCCGGTTGCACGCCGCCTGCACGCGACTACGCGTGACGCGCGCGGCATAGGCTAGCAGCACGCAGATTGCGACGGCGATCATGGCGGTGATCCCGGCCAGCAGGACGCTGTTGGTCAGCCAGCCGAAATAGCGCGTACCGAATTCGACCGTTTCTTCGCGCGATATCAGGCGCAGCAGTATCGCTACCGGAATCGCGAAACCCAGCAGTACCGGAACCGAACAGAACAGTGATGCGGCCCATGCGTGCATGCCGCGCAACAGCATCGGCTGCTGTATCTTGGTGCGGCCACCCACCGCGTAATAGCGCGCTCGCCCGCGGCTTTTCTGCTCCAGAAGCATCAGCAGCGTCACCGCGAGCAGCAGCACCGCTGCAATCTGCGCCGCCGCCGTGCGGTCGGAAAAGGTATACCAAGACTTGTAAATACCGGTGGTCAGCGTCGGCACGCCGAAGTAGGCCACCGCGCCATAGTCGGCAAGCGTTTCCATCAATGCCAGCGCGATGCCCGCCACGGCAGCGGGGCGCGCCAGCGGCAAGCTTACTTTGAAGAAGGTGCGCCACGGCCCCATTCCCAGCGTGCGCGCCGCATCCCACATCCGCGGACTGCGCTCCAGGAAAGCATTGCGCGCCAACAGATAGACATAGGGATAGAGCACCATCGCGAACAGGATGCCGGCGCCGCCGACAGAACGAATCTGCGGGAACCAGTAGTCTCCCGCCTGCCAGCCGAACGCTTCCCGCAGCGCGCTCTGCACCGGCCCGGAAAACTGCAGGAAATCGGTATAGGCGTAGGCGACCACATAAGCCGGCATCGCCAGCGGCAACACCAGCGCCCACTCGAAAAGCCGCTTGCCGGGGAAATCGAACACCGCGACCAGCCAGGCGCATCCGACGCCTCCGATGCCGGCAAACACGGCGACGATGACGGAGATATACATGCTGTTCAGCAGATACTCCGGCAGGACGGTGGACCACAGATGCGCGAAGGTCGCGCCGCTGCCACCGTTCGCATCGGAGCTAACGACAAGATTCGACAGCACGCCAAGGATGGGAATACCGACCAGAACAGCGACTACCAGCGAAGCCAGCAGCAAGGGGTGAATGCCACCACCAAGATGGCGCAGGCATGGGACAGATTTACGCATGAAATGCCGCTATTCCGTGTACGGTTCTACAAATGAGAATTATAATCAATATCGAATTACGCTCATGCAATTATTCATCTCATGACCGCTCCACTTCCTCCTCACGCCCATCTTGCGGTTGAATCCATTCGCGTCGGCTACCCGGTTGGCCGGGTGATACATGAAATCGTGCATGGCTTGTCCTTTTCGCTGGCACGCGGCGAAATCGGCTGCCTGCTCGGGCCTTCCGGATGCGGCAAGACCACCGTGCTGCGCGCCATC
This sequence comes from Pseudomonadota bacterium, assembly GCA_023420795.1. GTDB lineage: Bacteria > Pseudomonadota > Gammaproteobacteria > Burkholderiales > Burkholderiaceae_D > Noviherbaspirillum. The sequence continues at coordinate 4,372 of JAEZVM010000432.1, read as the reverse complement.
GCCGGTTTCGAATCGGTACAGGGCGGGCGCATCTCGCTCGGCGGAAGGGAACTAAGCCGGCCGGGTGTCACCGCACCGCCCGAGACGCGCCAGGTCGGCGTGGTGTTCCAGGATTACGCGCTGTTTCCACATCTGTCCGTATGGGACAACATCGGCTTCGGCTTGCGCAAGCTGACCATGGCCGAGCGCAAGGCGCGTGTCGATAAACTGCTCGCACTGGTCGGTCTGGCCACGCATGCGCGGCAGTATCCGCATGAGCTGTCCGGCGGCCAGCAGCAGCGCGTTGCGCTGGCGCGGGCGCTGGCACCGCGCCCGGACCTGCTGCTGCTGGACGAACCGTTCTCCAATCTCGACGTTGACCTGCGCGAGCGGCTGGCACTCGAAGTGCGCGACATCCTGAAGGAACTCGGTACCACGGCAGTACTGGTAACGCATGACCAGCATGAGGCATTCGCGATCGCCGACCATATCGGCGTGATGCAGAACGGCGCAATCGTCCAGTGGGACAGCGCCTACAACCTGTACCACCGGCCGGGCAACCGCTTCGTTGCCGACTTCATCGGCCAAGGCGTGTTCGCACCGGGCACCATCGATCTGCCGGCCCAGCAGGTCAGCATCGAACTCGGCACCCTGCCGCTATGGCAAGGTGTCGATGTGTGCACGACTGACCAGAAGGATGCGCACAACGTCGATGTGCTGCTGCGCGCCGATGACGTGATCCACGACGATGCCAGTCCGCTGCAGGCGGAGGTGGTGCGTAAGGCATTCCGGGGGGCGGACTTCCTGTACACCTTGAAGCTGCCGAGCGGGCAGACGCTGCTGGCGCTGGTGCCTTCGCATCACGATCATGCGATCGGCGAGAAGATCGGCATCCGGCTTGGTGCCGATCACGTGGTGACCTTTCCGGCCAGCCGGTAGCGTGCGTCAGATGCGCTGATATTCGGCGCTAAACCGTTCCAACCCTTGCAGCATTGTTTCGAACGCTGCTTCCACTTGAGCAGGCTCTCCTTTCACGCCGAGCTCGATATGCCGGCGTATGCTGGCATCGCCCACGCTCGGCAGGCTGAACACCTTCACCTGAGAGAATTCCGCCTCGATCTCCTCCATCAGCGGCGTCAGCGTCGCTTCCGCAATGCCAAATACCAGCACCGCCTTCTCCTGCCTCGGCACCTGACGGAACAGGTGCGAATAATGTGTATCGAGCGCCCATTCGATCATCGGCCATGCCATCACCGGGAAGCCGGGCACGAAATAATGCGCTCCGCGTTCGCCGTGCCGGATCGAAAACCCCGGGATCTTGTTGAATGGATTCGGGATGATCGATGCGCCCTGCGGGAACTCGCCCATCTTCAGGCGATGCACATTGTCGGGCGCATCATAGTCCGGCTCTCTGCCTTCCTCGCGCGCCACATCGGCAACCCGCTCCTCGATCTTCGCTTTTGCTTCCGGATGCAGCACGAGCGGCAAGCCAAGCGCTGCCGCCGCGCACTGGCGCGTATGGTCGTCCGGCGTGGCGCCGATGCCGCCACACGAGAACACGATGTCGTCGCTCGCGAAGGTGCGCCGCAGCACGCCGGTAATGCGTTCGCGGTCATCGCCCACGTATTCGGCCCAGCCCAGTTGCAGCCCGCGCGCCGTCAGCAGTTCGACCACTTTCGGGAAGTGCTTGTCGGTCCGTTTGCCGGACAGGATTTCGTCACCGATGATAATGAGTCCGATAGCCATGGCATGAATTGATTGGGCAAAAGAGCATTATGCCCGATGCGTTCATATCGTCCGGGAAGCGTCAATTGATGTCCTTGATCGCTTGCCCGGTGCGAACGCCCGCGCGGTGGACAGCCAGCGCTTCCATGCAATAGTGCTGGAACCACAAGCCGGAGAACACAAATACCAGCACATACAGCCAGATGGCGCCGGCCGCCAGCAAGGGAAAGAGAATCACCGACAGCGCGCCGCCCAGCCACAGCAGCGTCGGCGCCGCACCCATCGCGCCGGCAATCGCCCCGATCAGCAGCAGCGGCCAGTGGTGGACACGCATGATGTCCTTGTATTCCTGCTTGCTCGCATGCTCGGCCAGCGCGTCGTATGCCATCACCCGGTAGGTGAGCCAACCCCAGAGAAGCGGCTGCACGATGAACCCCAGCGGCGGAAAGAAGGACAGCGGCAACGTCACCAGCCACAGCACTACAAAAACAATGAACGAGTAAGTAGCCACCCACAGACTGCCCGCAAGGCTGCCGCCTTTTCTTTCCTCCAGACCGGGATAGTGCCGCTGGCCGACATGCCTGACGATGATCGGCATCGCCATCGTTCCGACGAACACCAGCGCGGTCAGAATCATCAGTGGCAGCAGCACCCACATCGCGATCAGCGGCACCAGTACGGTCTTGACTGCCCCAAGGCCGAGCCAGCCGAGAACATCGCCGGCAACCGCAAAGCCGTCGTTGGCGGCAAACCACGCATGCAGCCAGTCGATCATCGGCTGCAGGCCGAGCCACAGCAGCACGCCCCAGATTGCAACCGACAGCACGAACGGCAGCACTGTGAGCAGCAGCATCCGGAAATGCAGCTGCGACATGATGGCGCGACCAAAGGCGATCAATACCGGGCGCATCGCGCAGCGCTCCTGTTTTCAGGTTTCATCATCAGAGTTCCTTATTTATCTTTGCAGCATCGGCAGCGCAAGGACAATATCACCGGCAGCAATTCGCTTCAATGCATGTCGGCGCAAGAGTGCGGAACTGCGCGGAGGGCCTGGCATCAACTGCTACAATCGCCCCTTTTTCACCCAACAACAAAGGAACAAACATGTCCACCATCATGACCGCGTCCGGCCTGCAATATGAAGACATCACCGTCGGCTCCGGCGACGAAGCCAAGGCCGGCCAGCATGTCACCGTGCATTACACCGGCTGGCTGCAAAATCCCGACGGCAGCGCCGGCAGCAAGTTTGATTCGAGCAAGGACCGCAACGATCCGTTCGATTTCCCGCTGGGTGCAGGCCATGTGATCAAGGGTTGGGATGAAGGTGTGCAGGGCATGAAGGTCGGCGGCGTGCGCAAGCTGATCATCCCATCGTCACTCGGCTATGGCGCGCGTGGCGCAGGCGGCGTGATTCCGCCAAATGCAACATTGATTTTCGAAGTGGAACTTTTGGGAGTCTAAGCGCTCTTTCTCAGGCGCAAGCCTGAAGCCGATACCGGAATAAAACCATATCGTCTGAATGCCATGGCTGGAGCTGCATGCTCCAGCCATAAAAGCAGGCGATTGAATAACGACCAACCCGGTAAACGGATTCAGGTTTTATGCTTCTGAAAAAAGTTCTTCTTGTTGCTGCCTGCATGGCTGCTCTGTTATCGGCAAGCGGTTGTGTGGCCGTATCCGTGGCTACCACTGCAGTCAGCGTGGGTGTAGCCGCCGGCTCTCTCGCGGTCGGCGCCGCCACCACCGTTGCCAAGGGCGCCGTCAGTGTAGGCAGCGCGGTGATTGGCGATGACGATGAAGAAGACGAGGACGACTGATCCGGCTACCATGCCGCCATCAGCGCCAGCAGCACCAGCTTCTCGAACTCCGGCGCAAAGCGCCGGATGATCTCGTCCGGATCGGATGCGATCCCCTCGTCGGTCACCAGGCCGAACTGCACGCCGCCGTTATAGCTGAGAACCGATACGCCGACGCCGATATCGCCCGATTGCGGCACCCAGAACATGATCTGGTCTAGCTTGCTGCCCGCCAGATAGAGCGGCGCCTGCGGTCCCGGCACATTGCTCATGACCGCTGTCGCCTTCTTCGTAAAGTAATTCTGCACTTCGTTCTGCACCTGCTTCGGTGTCGTGCCCAGCACGCCGAGAAGCGCCATTGCCAGCAGTGCCTGATAGCCCCCCTTCAGTTCGTCCATCCGGAGCCGCACTTCCTTCAGGCGTGCGATGGGATTCTCAATGCCGACGGGAAGTACCAGCGGCACCAGGCCGAATGCATTGCCGAGTTTGTGCTCGTCGCCTGCCTTGCGCAGGTTGACCGGTATCATCACCCGCAGGTCGGTTTCATGCGGCACCTGATCGCCCTTGTCCCGCAAATAAGTGCCGATCGCACCTGCCACGCAAGCCATCAGCACATCATTGACCGATCCGCCCAGCGCCTTGCCGATGGTCTTGATCTCTTCCAAGGGCAGGGGCTCGCTCCAGGCGACATGCTTGGTTCCTTTCGGCTTGCCTTTCAGGCGTGTGCTCGAGTCGTCCGACATGGTTGCCAACCGAAGCGCATCCAGGGTGAACTTTCCTGTCACGTCTCCTATCCGGGAAAGCCGCGCCGGCAGCTTGCGAGAATCCGCCACCATCCAGAGGTATTTGGTCCAGAAGCTGGTCGAGAAATT
>JAEZVM010000353.1 GCA_023420795.1 Pseudomonadota bacterium | reverse complement strand
CCCGTTTTTCACCAAACGGGAATCCTGAATGGACGGATGGTGGGAGACTGTCTGGACCGTGATACGACAAGAGTTTTCGGATCTTCCCGAGGCATCCGAAGCGATACGGGTGTGCGTCCGGCTTCTGATGGCTGTGCTGCTCGGTGGCGTTCTCGGCTTCGAGCGGGAAACGGCCGGCTCGTATGCAGGCCTGCGCACGCACATGCTGGTTGCGCTGGGCGCCGCCCTGTTTGTTCTGGTACCGCTGCAGATGGATTACTCTCCGGATGCAATGGGCCGTGTGCTGCAAGGCGTGATTTCCGGCATCGGATTCCTCGGTGCCGGCGCGATCATCAAGCTCAGTCACGAGCAGGAAATACGCGGACTGACGACGGCGGCAAGCATCTGGCTGACCGCCGCGATCGGCATCACCGCAGGCATGGGCCGGGAACTGACGGCAATCCTGGGCACCCTGTTCGCGCTGCTGATCCTCGCATTGCTGCGCATAGCCAAGCTGATTCCCGGCTCGCATAACAAGCACGACAACTGAGACTGCTATTTCTCCTCGATATACAACTCCAGCAGTTGCTGCAGCGCTCTCACCGTCGATGCATGATCGCCGGTATGGAGAATGCCGTGGCCGCCCCTTGCAATCCATTGCTCGATGTTTTCGGGCGTGTCGTCGATCAGGACCTTGTGCGGTCCGCTGAAATCCTGCTTGAGTCTCTTGGGCACCACATGCACGATGAGTTCGAGGCCGAAGATGCGCGACACCCACTCGCGCTTCTGCTGCTGAAACACCTTGGAACTCGGCGCGCCGGTCAGGAAAATCGGCTCGAGGTCCTTGGTCGCTTCCCACAAGAGCATGCAGCCTTCTATCAGTTCCAGTTCCGCGAAGAAGCGCTTGTCGGCATTCACCATTTTCCAGAGATGTGCACGGTCCAGCTGGCTTGGATGCTTGCCAGTCAGGTGTTTCACGCGCCTATCGAAATCGGCAAACACACCGTCGAGATCGAGGAAGACTTGCAGCCTGGGTTTATGAGCCATTGTTATTTCTGAGCGATCGTCAGGTATCGGAATAAGGGTTCGATGCGCAATGCCTTCAGGCGTTCGCCGAAGATTCTCAGTCTCTCAACGCAGCGCATGAATCTCGCGCAATACTGCTTCGATCTCCGCCGGCGAATTGCGAATGCTTGGTGCCAGCCTTACATGGCGCACTGCATAAGGCGTCACGGTGGCAACCACATGTCGCCGGAGCAGGCGGCGCACGGCGGCAAACGGGTTCATGCGCTTGATATCGAAGCAGACGATACCGGACGACAGGTTGTCCGCCATCGGCGTTCGCAGCGTGACATGCGGCATCCGCTGCAATCCTTCCTTGAGCTGGCGCGCGAGCTCATGCGTGCGCGCTGCGATGCGCGACTTCCCGATCTGCTGATGCAGCGCGAACGCTTCGGTGAGCGCCCATTGATGCTCGAACGGCTTGAAGCCGCCGGGAGACATGCGGCGGCCGTTGGTGCGGCCGTTCACCTGCGTGCCATCGATCCAGGCGATCCGGGTGCCGTCATCGATGAAGCTGGGTGCGGTCGGCACCACATTTTCCCAGCCGTGCGGGCTACCCCAGATCAGGCCGGTGCCACGCGGACCGAACAGCCACTTATGGCAGCCTGCCATGAAGAAGTCGCAGCCGAGATCAGCCATGGTGGCATCTTCAACGCCGAAGCCATGTACGCCGTCAACACAGAGGAGTATGCGGTTCCGTTCTTCACGACCGGCGTTGATGATCCTTATCGCCTGCGCGATGCGACCGATGGGCAGCTTGAGGCCGGTGCCGGAATGCACCCAGGTCAGCGCCAGTACACGGGTACGCGGGCCGACCGTGCGCATCAGCGAATCCGTCAGGCTCTCTTCCGACACATCGGAGAGATTGTGATACAGAGGTACCTGCCGCACCTCGATCGGTTTACGCTGCCGCGCCAGCCGCAGGGCCTCATGCGTTGCGTAATAATCGCCGGTCGTGCTGATCACCTCGTCGCCCTCGCTCAGGCGCAGGCCGTTATAGACCAGCCCCAGGCCCATGGTGGTGCTGTCCGTCAGCGCGATGTCGGATGCCTCGGCAACGCCGAGATAAGCCGCGGCAGCGGTCAGCACCGCATCAATGCGACGCCGGTTCTGCCCGTTGAGATAAAGAACGGGATAAGCGTCGAGCTCGCGCCGGTAGGTGTCGATCGCATCGCGCACCGCCCTCGGATGCGAAGCCACGTAAAGGGCGCTCATGTGGATATAGTCGGGCGCCAGGTCGAACTGGTCACGCACCTCATCCCAGTCGTTCGCGTTGCGCAGCAATGCCGGATGAGGCACCGGACCAGAATCCGTACTCTCCGATTCTTCCGGACCGCATCCGGCAGCGCTTGCGCCGGCTGCAAGTGTCATTGCTGTTCGGGCAAGAAAATCTCTCCGACTGAGCTGCATAAGTGAACTTTGTCCGCACTGCTCATTGCAGATGAAGTTCATTGTGGGCGAGGTTGTTCGTTCACGCCTCGTACCGCCCATAATTTGTTGACACTTATTAAACAGTTTTCAGAACTACAAACCGAAGCAAGGGGCTTGCCAGTCCAGTTACGACGTTTGAATTGCGCCCATTATTTCCTGTAGGAAATGCTAAAATCACCCCTTTCTTTGTAAAAGAGATTTATAGGCACATGGAATACCGGCGAGAAATTGATGGCCTTCGCGCACTTGCAGTTATCCCGGTCATTTTATTTCATGCCGGCTTTACCACTTTTAGTGGCGGCTTCATTGGAGTCGATGTGTTTTTTGTGATCAGTGGCTATCTAATCACCTCAATTCTGCTTCTTGATCTCCAAGCCGGTACGTTTTCGCTTGTAAATTTTTATGAGCGGCGGGCGCGTCGCATCTTGCCGGCGCTCTTTATCGTAATGCTGGCATGCTTGCCGTTCGCTTGGTTTTGGCTCGTACCCAATGAATTCAAGGCTCTCTCAAGAAGTCTGATGGCGGTACCTCTTTACGTAGCCAATATCTTATTTGCCCGCAAAAATGACTATTTTGATACAACTGCTGATTTAAATCCGTTGCTCCACACTTGGAGTCTTTCGGTCGAAGAACAGTACTATCTGATTTTCCCGCTCCTACTATTGCTGTGCTGGAAACTAGGGAAGCGCTGGGTCGGCGTAATCTTGTCGTTATTGGCAGTAGCAAGTTTTTTATACGCACAGTGGAACGTGTTATACAAGCCGACCTCGACGTTTTATCTGTTGCAAGCTCGATGTTGGGAGCTCTTGATAGGCGCATTGATCGGACTCTACTTGTTCAAGCGGCCACGCCCTGTCCATAGCAAGACGGTCGGAGAGATTCTTAGTATTACCGGCTTTGTGCTCATACTGTATGCAGTATTCGTGTTTGACCGAGACACGCCCTTCCCCAGCTGGCAAACACTTGTTCCTATTCTTGGCACCACTCTCATCGTCCTGTACGCCCGTTCCGAGAACTTATCTGGCCGACTCCTTGGATCGAAAGCTATGGTGGGCATCGGTTTGATCAGTTACAGTCTCTATTTGTGGCACCAACCCTTATTTGCATTCGCACGCCACAGGAGTACCGACCTGCTTAGCTCCCCCTTATTGGCTACATTGGCGCTCGTTTCAGCTGGGCTGGCTTACATAAGCTGGAAATATATTGAAACCCCCTTCCGCGACAAACGGCGCTTTAGTCGCAAGCACATCTTCATCTACGGCACCGTGGGTTCGGCGCTATTCATATTGATTGGCGCTGCCGGATACCATTACGAAGGTTTTGCTTTCCGCAACCCGATTTTCCAGCAGTTCAATAACGTCAGGACAATCAAGGATAGTCGCTGTCATAATGAATTGAACACCTCGACCAGCCAAATTACTAAAGGCGAAATTTGCACGCTCGGTGCAGGCAACTTGCCAACATTTGCTGTTATAGGGGATTCCCACGCCGGTGCCATTTTTGAACAAATAGCAGAACAAGTCTCCAACGAGCCCGTTCGTTTCTTTGCAATCAGCGGTGGGTTTTGTGTACCGATACTGAACTTCCACTTAAACCGATACCAACCTCGAGATTGTGTCGCAAGGACGGCCGCTGCTTATGAGCAGATCATCAAGACAGAAACGATTAAAGATGTGATTCTTGTAGCACAGTGGGCCACCTATACCAAGGGCTTCCGTGATGATGGAAATGGACGAAAGAATCAACCTGCCCTGGCCTCGGATATGATCGGCGAAGCTACGCATCCAGAAAGAAACAGGGCGGTATTTGATCGAGCTTTAGCCCGCTCGGTAAGGCTGCTACAGAGTGCAGGCAAGAATGTGATTATCGTCAAGCCGGTTCCTGAGTTCCCGCAGTTAGTTATGGATACAATCGCAAAACATGCACTATTTAGCAATGTGTCACGGCATGGGCCAATTATTTCAACCGCAGATTACTATGCCCGTAACAGGGAAGTATTAGATAGCTTTTCACGTCTTGCGGGCGTTGATTTTATTGAAACTAGTTCTTTATTCTGTCATGAGGTGAACTGCTTCTCGGCAGATCATAATAATCGACCCTATTATAGCGATACCAACCACGTTACCGAATATGGCGCCCGGATGGTAGCTCGTGCAGTCATAAAAAAAATTAACGCCCGGAGCCTAGCACCACAACATTTGTCGCCGCAAAAACGCTCTATCGAGTATTTGCCGAAAACCAAGGAGGGCGACGTGCCTAATCTTCGTGAACAGAAGACAATGCGCGTCGCAATGAATAACGATTGAATCGATTGGGCACAAAATCCACTACCCTCCGAACAGAGACAACTCAAAGCTTAGAGCAAAAGACTACGGAACCACACTGCCCCTAACGGAATTTAGCCGCGTTTAGCACGTTTTTGCCTAAGCGAATTCGACCGCCAATTCAAGTCGTAAAAGCGCTCATCGACAACCCTCGTAAAATCTTGATGATTTGCGAGACAATGCGGCCATTCCAATAACAGGGCCGCTACTCTATTCACTTGCGCAGATAGGGGCTAAAGAGTACGCATGTCGGGCAGAACTGCTAAAAGACTTATGCTCACTGGGTTCATAACCCGCGACCTCTAAAATAGCCAAGTTCTCAATACAATACGCTTAAGAAGTGGCGGTATAAAAATTGCTTGCTTGCACCGTCTCCAATGCAGCAATGGATAAACCGTTAGCAGATTGCTACGGAATTACCACAGTCGAAAACGCATTTTTGTAGAACCAATGGAAGAACAATCGACATGATGCCCGCGGAATGGCTGCCCATCATCATGCAGGGCTCGTTCAGCGAAATCTACGTCATGGATTGCAACACGCTGCGCTTCGTGCACACCAACCTGGCGGCTCGCAAGAATTTGCAATACACCGCTGCCGAGCTGGCCAGCATGACGCCGCTCGACCTTGCGCGCAGCGTCTCCCGCGAAGTGCTGGAGAACATCCTCCTTCCGCTGCGCTGCGGCCGTGCCCGGCGGTCTTCGCTCGATACCGTCCTTACACGCAAGGACGGCACCACCTATCCGATCGAATTCAGGTTGTTCCATCTCGATTCCGCTGCAACGCCGGCATACATCGCGCTCGGCAATGACATCAGCGCGCGCCGCACTTCGGCCAGGGAACTACGCATCAGCGAAGCACGCTTTCGCGCGATTGTCTCCAACACGCCCGGCCTGTTCTATCAATTCCTGCAGAAATCCGACGGCAGCGTCGCGTTTCCCTATCTGAGCGAAGGCTGCGATGCGCTGCTGGGGATCAGCGAGGAGCGCCTGCATGCGCTCCCCGACCTGTTCCTCGAATTGATTCTGCCGGAAGACCGCCCCTCCTATCTCGACGCGATGAAAGCCTCTGCGACGGAGATGACGGAGTGGAACTGGGAAGGCCGCATCCGCATCGAGCAATGGCAGGACATCAAGTGGATCAACCTGCGCGCCACGCCGCGCGCGCTGCCCGGCATCGGCGTGCAGTGGGACGGCATCATGACTAACATCACGCAGAGCAAGCTGGAAGAAGCCGAGATCAAGCGCTCGCGCGAGCAACTGGCGGAGTTGTCGGCGCATGTGGAAACGGTGAAGGAAAAGGAGCGCACCCGCATCGCACGCGAAATTCATGACGACCTCGGCGGCAACCTGACCGCCATCAAGATGGCGATGGCGCTGATGAAGAAGCGGCTGCCGCCGGAAGACAAGGCACTGGCGGAGCGGGCCGATTATGTGGATGCGCTGGTGGACCGGACCATCGAAGCGGTGCACCGCATCTCGGTCGATCTTCGCCCGAGCATTCTCGATTTCGGGATTGTTGCGGCTATCGATTGGCAAAGTCGGGAATTCGAAAAGCAGCTCGGCATCCCCTGCGAGTTCGTTTCCAGCAGCACGGAAGTCAGGCTGCACCCGGACCAGGCCACCGCCCTGTTCCGCATTTTCCAGGAGGCGCTTACCAATATCGGCAAGCATGCCAACGCCAGCCGCGTGAAAGTTCGCCTGACGTGCGCCAGCGGCAATGTGCGCCTGGAGATCGCCGACAACGGCTGCGGCATCGCGCCAACCGACCAACTGAAACCGAAATCCTTCGGCATTCGCGGCATGGTCGAACGCGCCAGCGCGCTGGGTGGCGAACTCTCGGTTTCCGGCCTGGCAGAGGGCGGCACCGAAGTCACGCTCGAGATTCCGCTATCAAAATAGCAACTAGAAAGCAGTGTTATGTCCTCCAATGAACTGATAAAAGTACTGATTGCAGACGACCACGCCATCGTTCGCGAAGGCCTCAAGCAGATTCTTGCGGATAGCGGCGGCATCGTCGTCGTCGGCGATGCAGAAAACGGCAACGATGCCATCAAGCTCGCCCGCACGATCGAGGCCGACGTGCTGCTACTGGACATTTCGATGCCTGACAAGAGCGGCATCGAAGTCCTCAAGCAAGTCAAGAAGGAAACGCCGAAGCTAACTGTACTCATGCTGTCGATGCATCGCGAGGACCAGTATGCGATCCGCTC
>JAEZVM010000348.1 GCA_023420795.1 Pseudomonadota bacterium | reverse complement strand
TGGCCGCTGTAGCCGATGGTCCAGGTGCCGCGGTTGATTTCGCGCAGCATGTCTTCCGGCTCCGGCTCCAGCATGCCGCCCTTGCCCTTCACCAGCTTGATCTTCGCCACCAGTTCCTTGCCGAAACCAAGTTTTTCCGCGAGCTGGTACATGATCATCTGGTCGGTGCGCGACTCGAACAGTGGTTCGATCACCCGTTCGCGCCACTGCAGAGAACGGTTGGAAGCGGTCGCAGTGCCGGCCGTTTCGAATTGCGTTGCTGCCGGCAGCAGGTACACCGCGCGGTTCGGGTTGAGCTGCTGCCCATCGACCTTCATCGCCGCCATCGCAGCGGTGGCCGACGGATACGGGTCGATCACCACCAGCATGTCCAGCTTGTCGAGCGCCTTCTTCATGTCGAGGCCGCGCGTCTGCGAGTTCGGCGCATGGCCCCAGAACAGCACTGCGCGCACATTGTTGTCCTGGTCGATCAGCTCGTTCTTTTCAAGCACCGCATCGACCCAGCGCGATACCGTCGTACCGGATTTTTCCATCATCGCCTGCGATGGAAACTGTTTCTTGATCCACTCATAATCGACGCCCCAGGCCGCCGCCCAGTGTTTCCATGATCCGGTAGTCAAGCCGTAGTAGCCGGGCAGAGAATCAGGATTCGGGCCGACGTCGGTCGCGCCCTGCACATTGTCATGGCCGCGGAAGATATTGGTGCCGCCACCCGATACGCCGACATTGCCCAGCGTAAGCTGGAGGATGCATGAGGCGCGCACCATAGCGTTGCCGATCGTATGTTGCGTCTGCCCCATGCACCAGACTACCGTCGACGGCCTGTTCTTGGCGAGGGTCTCGGCAACCTTCAACATCTCCGCTTCCGGCACGCCGCAGGCTTCCTGGACCCGATCCGGCGTCCACTTCATCACCTCCTCGCGCACCTTGTCCATGCCGTACACGCGATCGTTGATGTACTTCTTGTCTTCCCAGCCGTTGCTGAAGATGTGGTACATCAGCCCGTACAGGAACGGAATGTCGGAACCGGAACGGATGCGCACATACTGGTCCGCCTTCGCCGCCGTCCTAGTAAAGCGCGGATCGACCACGATCATCTTGGTGCCGGTTTCCTTCGCATGCAGCATATGCAGCATCGATACCGGATGCGCCTCCGCCGCATTCGAGCCGATATACATCGCCGCTTTCGAGTTCTGCATATCGTTGTAACTGTTGGTCATCGCACCGTAGCCCCAGGTATTCGCCACGCCGGCCACCGTGGTCGAATGGCAGATGCGAGCCTGGTGATCGCAGTTGTTGGTGCCGAAGAAAGACACGAACTTGCGCAGCAGCGCCGACTGCTCGTTGCTGTGCTTAGACGAACCGATGAAGAACACCGAGTCCGGCCCGCTGGCCTTGCGGATATCCAGCAGCTTGGCGGAGATTTCGTTCAGTGCCTCATCCCAGCTGATGCGCTGGTACTTACCATTCACCAGCTTCATCGGATATTTGAGCCGGTATTCGCCATGGCCATGCTCGCGCACCGCCGCGCCTTTTGCGCAGTGCGCGCCGAGGTTCAGAGGCGAATCGAACACCGGCTCCTGCCGCACCCAGACGCCGTTCTCCACCACCGCATCGATTGCGCAACCGACCGAGCAATGGGTGCATACCGTGCGCCGCACTTCGATCTTCGGCGCGCCGGCCGGCTTTGCCTCATCCGCGGCATTAGCCTTGCGAATCAGGTTCAACTGCGTCAGCGCGATCCCGGTACCGATGCCGATACCGGAGCGCTTGAGGAAAGCACGCCTGTCCATCGTCGGCAACGCACGCGCGAGGCTGTCGCCAAGGCTGGATACGAAACGATTGCGCGCCTGCGGGCCGGTCTGCCCCTTGCGAGTCAACAGCATGTCTGCCACCTCCGGCGGTTAGATGGTTGTCGTCCGGTAGTATTTTTTGATGTGCTCGGTCAGTCGGTAGCCCTTGTCCTTCGGCTCGGTCGTTGTTGGAGCAACCTGCTCCGGTATTGCACCGGATTGCGAGAGCTTTGCCGCGACGCCTGCGGCCGCCGCAAGGCCAAGCCCGGCGAAGAATGTCCTTCTGGTGAATTTCGATTGCTCGGACATGCATGTCTCCTTCGATGAAAGCATGAAACACTCTCTTGTGCCTCCTGCAAAGCCGAAGCGTGCGCCGCCCGGGAAGGAGCGCTCACAACGCGTTTTTGTGGAGGCTTGTTGTTATGCTTTGAGACCGGGATTTTTTTGAAGGCTGCTGTTTGAAAGCATAGTAGAAATAGATTTCTTTACCAGCCGTTTACTGCACGTTTTCGTACTGTCGGCATAGCTTTCCTGATAAAAATCAATCGATCATGTCAAACGCCTGTCCTTCGACGTCGAAAAAATCCCTAGCGAGCTGCGCCACGGCCCGATAAAACTGCGCTTCGGGATGGCCGCCGATCGCATCGCACATCTCATTCACCCACGGCTGCATCTGCGCGGAGAAAAAGCGCTTCTGCGTTTCGATGTCCGCCGGCGCCCCATCATCGGACAAAATCAGGTGCCGCATTACTTCGCATAGCGCAGCAATATGGTCTTCGCTTTCCGGCATGCTCTCGTCGCGCTGCAGTCCGAGCGCCTCCAGTTCCGAGCGCAATGCTGCAAGCGGTTTCTCCATCAGGAAGCCGGACAGATAATAGGAGCCGTACAACATCACTTCCGGCTTGCCGACACCGATGAACAGCGCCTCGTATTCATCGCGCACACGGCCCGCATCGGCAACACGGCAAGCCGCTGCGAGTTCGCTCCATCCCTGCTGAAGCAGGCCACCTCCATCGGCGGACGCATTCGCAATGCTGTTCAGCAATGCCCGCGAGGGCGGGCCGTAAAAGAGGCTGGCCAGCACGCCGTACAGATCGGCCCTGGCCGCCTCTTGCTCGTATTCCTGTTCCTGAAAATTCAGTGGCTGCGCGACTGTCATGGCCGGGCTCCCTCGCGTTTCAGGTCGAAGGCGGTGACTTCGTTGCGGTTCTCCATCATGTCAACCACCCTGCAATCCGCGCACATTCTTATGCGATCGATGTTGCCGGCAAACGCGCCATGCAGCGAAAGCCGCGACACCATATTCTCGATCATCTGCAGCGTTCCGAACGGCTTGCTGCAGCGGATGCAGTGATAAGGCTGCGCTTCGTTCAGCACCACCCGCTGCCTTGCCTGCGCGGTAAGCAGCAGGCGCGGCATCAGCGAAATCGCGTTTTCCGGGCAGGTCTTTTCGCACAGTCCGCATTGCACGCAATTTTTTTCGACGAAGGCCAACTGCGGCAGGTTCGGATTGTCGAGCAGCGCCAGTTCCGGGCAGGCCCCGACGCAGGACATGCAAAGCGTGCAGGCGGAGCGGTCAACAACGACCGCGCCGAAAGGCGCACCGGCGGACAAGCGGATTTCCTCTTTCACGGCCGGCGCGAATTTCAGTAAATGATCGAGGGCGAATTCGAGCGTGTTGCGCTTTTCCGCGGCGATGTTGAATACCGCCCGCTGTGCCGGCGCCTGCGCCGGCACAATGCGCTGCAGCTCGTTATCGAGATCGAGTGCGCTCCTTGCCCGCAGCAGTTCGACATGGCGGCCGGCATAGCCCAACTCCGACAGGATCGTCTGCGGGATACCGATCTGCTGCTCCAGTGCATCGAGATACTGCGGCGCTTCGTCGCATGTGCTCAGGAGCAGGATATTGCTCGCGCCGTATGCAATAGCCGACAGCCATACATCCATGCCGGTCGAAGCGACATGCTGCAACTCCACAGGAATGACTCGCGCCGGCATGCCGCGCAGCGTACCGGTTCCGGCCAGCCGTCCGAACTGGCTGATCAGCTCCCTCCCCTTTTCCCGGCCGTGCAGCAGCAGCGCGGGCCGCTCGCCGCCCGCCTTCGCGTAGGTCGCCAGCATCGTCTTCAATCGCGCTCCCAGATCCGGCGCACGCGGATAGGCATAGCCGAGTGCGCCCGAAGGACAGACAGTGGTGCATGCACCGCAGCCAACGCACAGATGCGGATCGACCTTGATCCGATCGCCATCACTGGCGATCGCTTCCGCGGAACAGATATCGACGCAGGCGGTGCAACCGGTTTTCCTGTTGCGGCCATGCGCGCAGAGCTTTTCCTTGTACTGGAGGAATTTCGGTTTGCTGAATTGCCCAACCAGTTGCATCAGTTCAAGCACCTGGATCGCTTGCGCCGCTTCCGACGGCCCCGGCGAAAAATAGCCTTGAGGCGGCTGGTGCTGCAGCAGAAGCGGCTGGTCTTCGAGGTCGAGAATCAGGTCGAAATCGCCGCCACGCGCCTTGGCTTCGCGCACAAAATCGATTGCGCCGATACTGCCGCACGCCTTGACACAATCGCGATGCGACTTGCAAGCTTCGAGATCGATCTGGTAAGAAAGATCGATCGCGTTTTCGGGGCAGGCTTCGATGCAAGCATTGCAGCGGGTGCACAATTCCAGGTCGATCGGATTGGCCTGTTCCCACGTGACCTTGAACGCACCGAGCCAGCCGCCGATACGGATGCGCCTGCCGGAAAACGCCGGATACGGGCGCTCTAGCAGCGGCTCGCCATCGCCCGAGGTGAGCAATACGCTGACTTCCAGCGGCCCGTTCAGGCGCTTCGCCCATGACAGCGCGCGCGTGGAGGGGCCGATGATGAGCAGGCGGCCGGCCGATTCATATTCCACCTCTGGCACCGGTTCCGGATCGGGCAGTGCCGCCGCAGCCAGCAGCGCGGCCATTTTCGGGAGCGCCTGTTTCGACTCTGCGCCCCAGCCACCGGTCTCGCGGATATTGACGAATCGGATTGGCGCTACTGATTGTTTCTGTTCAGCGATTTCATCAAACAGCCCCTGTTCCTGCGTGCAGGCAACCACCACCCGGTCGCTGCCTTCGACGGCATTGATATAGCTGCCGATTTCACGCCGGCATAACTGCGTCGAGATTTTGAGCGGAGGCTGCCCTATTGCGTCACCGAGCCGTTCGCCGGCTGCGGCATCAATCGGCATGGTTCTGTTGCAGCTGCAAACTTTAAACTGGGTCGTCATTGGCTGGCCTGTCCGGTGGGTTGACTGCATTGCCTGCGGCATTGGCTGGAGGTATTTCTTCCGGATCGCTGGCGGGCTCGATATCCGGCGCGTTCTGAGCGATCTGCGTCGCTTCGTCTGGCTGCTTTTCTTCCTCGGGCTTCTCGAAAAGTGCCAGCGGATTCAGGAGATATTCCGGGTGATTCATCATCGCAAGCACTTGCGCAGGAATCGGCACGGACTTGCTGTAGTCGTCAATGTAAACATCCAGCCCGTCCATCACATTGAAGTGCGGATCGGAAAACAGCTTCTTCATCGCGGAGCGTCGGATGCTTTCATCCACTCCACGCGAGACGAACGGCCTGAAATCGGAATCGCTGGTAAGCGCGGCGACGTCTTCGAGGGTTAGCGGCTTGTCGTGAGTTTCGCTCTTGGATGCAACACCCTCCTGGTGTTCAACAGGAACTTGCTCCTTGTCGGCTGCTCCGTTACCACTCTCTTCCTGCTCCACCTGCGTCTTGCGCTTGGACCAGCGCGCGAAAAAGCTTTCAGCGTCCATGCGCATCCGCCTCCGCCTTTGCCATCTGCTCGACGCCCGTGCCGCCTTCGAAAGACGGTTTTCGTCGTTTCTTCTTCGGTTCGGGCCGGTAATACTGTTGAACGAACGAAGCCATGAAACCCATGATTTCCGGTGCGGCAGGTACGGTATCCACCTGTTCGCCGCCATCCATCAGGCGCGCTGCTTCATTGTAGGAAAGCGTGACCTGTTTCGGGACGGCCACATCACGCCCCTCGATCTGTTCGATGCGCCACATAACGAACCAGCATGGGTCGGGCGCGTCGATATTGAGGAAGTAGCCTTCGGCCTCATCGCTATACAGCTTGATGTCGAAGCCATTGAACAGCCATCGGGTATCGGCCGGGTCGTCGCGGAGACAGCGCACGCTACCAAAGGGAA
>JAEZVM010000343.1 GCA_023420795.1 Pseudomonadota bacterium | reverse complement strand
CGAGCACGACCGTTTCCATGTGCTGAACCAGAAGATTTCCCTGACACCGATCCGCAAGCTGTGGCTGGCATGGAAGACCTATGTACGCGGATAGGCGCCCAGAGATTCAATGACATCATCCTCACGCAGAATCGCGGTTGTCGGTGGCGGCTGGGCAGGCTGTGCGGCAGCCGTCGAACTTGCGGGACGCGGAGAGTCGGTCACGCTGTTCGAAGCCGCACGCACGCTTGGCGGACGCGCGCGCATGGTCCAGATCAACGGCCACCGGCTCGACAATGGCCAGCACATCCTGCTCGGCGCCTACGACGAAACGCTGCGCCTGATGCGTACGGTCGGCATTGATACCAAAGAAGCGCTGTTGCGACTGCCATTGCAAATGCGTTATCCGCCGGGCAGCGACGGGATGGATTTCGTGACGCCTCGCCTGCCTGCACCACTGCATATGCTGGTCGGCCTGCTGCGCGCCAAGGGGTTGACGCGCGACGACAAGATGGCGCTCGCACGCTTTTCCACGACGGCGCGCTGGATGGATTGGCAACTGAATGACGACTGCAGCGTCCTCGAATTGCTGGAGCGCTTCGATCAGACCGATCGCCTGATCCGCCTGATGTGGCGTCCGCTGTGCATCGCGGCGCTCAACACACCGCCGGAACGGGCTTCTGCGCAAGTATTCCTGAATGTGCTGCGCGACAGCCTTGGTGCACGGCGGGCTGCATCCGACATGCTGATTCCACGCGTCGATCTGGGCAGCCTTTTCCCGCATCGGGCGGTGCAATTCGTCGAACAGCATGGCGGAACGGTGCGCTGTGGCGTGTCGATAAAAGGGATCGGGCGCCATGATGGACGATGGCAGCTTGCGCACGGCGACGGCACAGAAGCCTTCGACGCAGTCATCGTAGCGACACAGGCGCGGCATGCCGCGATGCTGCTGGGCGAACGAGGCGTCGCTCCGGACTCCCTTGATTGCGAACCGATCACCACCTGCTATCTGCAATACAGCCCTTCAGTCAGGCTGACCAGCCCCTTTTTCGCACTGGTCGACGACATAGCGAGCAACCAATGGGGACAATTCGTTTTCGACAGAGGCTGGCTGGATGAGCGCCAGAGCGGCCTGCTCGCCGTGGTGACAAGCGCATCCGGTGTGGCCATCGGTTTAGACCGCGACATTCTGGCGGCCGAAATCGCAAAACAACTCGCATGCGCATTTCAGCGACCAGAACTGGTCAGTCCGCAATGGACAAAAGTCATCACTGAAAAACACGCAACCTTCTCCTGCCGTCCATCGCTTGTCCGCCCGGGCAACGAAACCGGTTTGAGCGGCCTGGCAATCGCAGGCGACTACACCGCCTGCGACTATCCGGCCACGATCGAATCCGCAATGCGAAGCGGCGTGCAGGCGGCGCGCTGCATTTAAAACCGTCTACTGCAGTTCGCGCACCTTTTCAAGCGCATCATCGATCCGTTCGACACCGATCACCGTCAACCCTTCGATCTTCTGCTTCGGCGCATTCGTCTTCGGAATCAGCGCCGTGGAAAAGCCAAGTTTCGCTGCCTCGCGCAGACGTTCCTGACCACGTGGCGCCGGACGGATTTCCCCCGCCAGCCCCACCTCGCCGAACACCACCAACCCGCGCGGCAGAGGTTTGTTGCGCATCGAAGACTGGATCGCCATCAGAACCGCGAGGTCGGCGGCCGGCTCGCTGATCTTCACGCCGCCAACCGCATTGATGAATACGTCCTGATCGAACGCGGCAATGCCGGCATGGCGGTGCAGCACCGCCAGCAGCATCGCGAGCCGGTTCTGTTCCAACCCCACCGACAGACGGCGCGCATTCGGCACATGCGAGGTATCGACCAGCGCCTGGATTTCAACCAGCAGCGGCCGCGTGCCCTCCTGCGTCACCATCACGCAGGAACCCGGTACCTGGCTGTCATGCTGGGACAGAAACAGTGCCGATGGATTGGACACGCCCTTCAGTCCTTTTTCCGTCATCGCGAACACGCCAAGCTCATTCACCGCACCGAATCGGTTCTTGAACGCGCGCACCAGCCGGAAGCTGGAATGCGTGTCGCCCTCGAAATACAGCACCGTATCGACAATATGTTCTAGCACGCGCGGACCGGCAAGCGCGCCCTCTTTCGTCACATGGCCGACCATGATGATGGTAATGCCTGACTGCTTCGCGACGCGCGTCAGCTGCGCCGCGCATTCGCGCACCTGCGCGACCGAACCGGGCGCGGAGGTCAATGCATCGGAGTAAATGGTTTGTATCGAGTCGATGACCGCGATCTGCGGCTTGTGTTCTGCCAGCGTATTGAGAATCTTCTCAAGCTGGATTTCCGCCTGCAGTTGCAATTCCTTCGCGTCGATTGCCAGACGCTTGGCGCGCAGCGCAATTTGTGCGCCGGATTCCTCGCCGCTGACATACAGCGCCTTCTTCACGCGCGAGATGTTCGCCAGCGCCTGCAGCAGCAGCGTCGATTTGCCGATGCCCGGATCGCCGCCGATCAGCACCACGCCGCCGGCCACCAAGCCGCCGCCCAGCACCCGGTCGAATTCATCTATTCCGGTGCCGAAGCGCGGCACATCGATTGCTTCGATATCTGCTAGGCTGAGAACTGGCGAGGTCTGCGCAAGTCCCTGATACTGTCCCGAGAAGCGGTTGCCCGCACTCTCGACAACAGTTTCCACCAGGGTGTTCCACTGGCCGCATGAAGGGCACTGGCCGGCCCATTTGCTGGTGACACCGCCGCATTCGGTGCAGGTGTAATTGGTTTTCTGTTTGGCCATGAGTGATAAGAAATCAGTTTCGCCGCGCTGTCATCGCTCGACAACCGCAACGCGTGGCGCGAGCGCGCACATCAGCTCGTAGCCGATCGTGCCTGCAGCTTCGGCCACCTCGTCGATCGGCAAGCCTTCACCCCACAGGATGACCTTGCTGCCGATACGAGCATTCGGGACATCAGTCAGATCGACGTTAAGCATGTCCATCGAAACACGTCCGACAAGGCCAGTCCGAACGCCATCGACGATAATCGGCGTGCCGCTCGGCGCATGACGCGGATAGCCGTCGGCATAGCCGCAGGCGACCACGCCGGTAAGCATCGGGCGTTCGGCACGGAAGCGACTGCCGTAACCGATCGCCTCTCCTGCTTCAATACGCTGAATGCCGATGATTTCGCTTTCCAGCGTCATCGCGGGCTTGAGGCCAAATGATTCGGCGGTGCCGCCGCCCGGCGTGCCGCCGTACAGCATGATGCCCGGGCGTATCCAGTCTGCGGCGACATCTGGCCGCGTAAGCACCGCAGCCGAGTTCGCCATGCTGCGTTTGCCTGCAAGGCCTTCGGTAGCACTTTGAAAACGCTGTATCTGCTTCTGCATCGGCAAGCTGGGGTTCGCGGGATCGTCCGCATTTGCGAAGTGAGACATCATCGAAATGCTGCGAACGGCAGGCAGCCTGCTCAAGCGCTCATATGCAGCGCGATATGTGTCCGGCCTGAATCCAAGCCGATTCATACCACTGTTCATTTTCAGATGCACATCGATCGGAGAGGAAAGCATCGCCCGCTCGACCATGTCAATCTGCTCGATGCTGTGCACCGCGACCTGAATCTGATGTGTAGCGACCAGCGGCAGATCGGAAGCATCGAAAAACCCTTCCAGTAATAGGATAGGTTTTTGCCAACCCATTTCACGCAGGCGAACCGCATTGTCCACTTCAATCAGCGCCAGGCCGTCCGCATCACTGAAAGCGCGCATTCCCCGCATCAGTCCATGTCCATATGCGTTTGCCTTTATGACCGCCCATATGTTCGAACTGGGAGTGCATTTTCTGGCAATCGCAAGATTGTGTCGCATTGCAGCCAGATCGATGGTGGCGACGAGAGGTCTTGGCATGGAGACTTAAATAGCGGGCAAGGAAAAGAGCTGTCATTTTACTGGACACGGCCATTTCGCTCTCGGGAAAAGCTGCTGTCGCGTACTCTTTTCATGGTATAAAGCAAGCCGAAGATAGATTGGTACACATCAATATGCGGATGAATCGCGGTTTTTATACGATCATGGCGGCGCAGTTTTTCTCGTCGCTCGCCGATAACGCGCTTCTCATCGCGGCCATCGCTCTCTTGGCAACCATGCAAGCTCCGGCATGGATGACGCCACTCCTCAAACTGTTCTTTGTACTGTCCTACGTCCTGCTTGCGGCATTTGTCGGTGCTTTCGCCGATTCGCTGCCCAAAGGACGCGTGATGTTCGTTACGAACCTGATCAAGATTGTCGGTTGCGGGCTGATGTTTTTCGATGTGCATCCGCTACTTGCCTACGCAGTGGTCGGCTTTGGTGCCGCCGCGTATTCGCCTGCCAAGTACGGCATCCTGACAGAATTGCTGCCGCCCGAAAAGCTGGTCGCCGCGAACGGCTGGATCGAGGGGCTGACGGTCATCTCGATCATCCTCGGAACGGTGATGGGCGGCGCTCTCGTCAATGCGAAGGTCGCCGCGACACTGCTCAGTATCGACGTGCCGATCATCGACATCGGCATCGACACCGCCGCTGAAGCAGCCCTATCCGTCATCATGCTTGCCTATCTGGCAGCGGCAGCATTCAATCTCAGGATTCCCGACACCGGCGCGCGCTATCCGGATCAGGAACGCAATCCGTTAAAGCTCATCGTTGATTTCGCCGGTTGCTTCACCACTTTATGGAAAGACAAGCTGGGCCAGATCTCGCTCGGCGTGACCACATTGTTCTGGGGTGCTGGCGCCACTTTACAATTCATCGTGCTGAAATGGGCCGAAAAATCCCTGAACATGCCGCTCGACAAAGCGGCAATCCTGCAAGGCATCTTCGCGGTCGGCGTTGCAATCGGCGCTACTGCTGCGGCGCGCTTCGTGCCGTTGAGGAAGGCGCTGACGGTGATGCCGCTGGGCGTGGCAATGGGCCTGATCGTCACCACCATGACGCTGGTGAAAACCGTCTGGCTTGCCTACCCGTTGCTGGTCCTGATTGGCGCACTCGCCGGCTATTTTGTCGTGCCGATGAATGCGCTACTGCAGCATCGCGGCCATGTGCTGCTCTCCGCGGGTCATTCGATCGCCGTGCAGAACTTCAACGAGAACCTGTCGGTGCTGACCATGCTGATGCTTTACGCATTGATGGTGAAGTTGAACCTCAATATCAATCTCGTCATTGTCCTGTTCGGCATGTTCGTCGCCGGCTCCATGATGCTTGCAATGCGCAAGCATGCCGCGAATCAGCGTGACCACGATTCGCTGTCGCTGATTGGCGAACACAAGCACTAGGACGTAACTCTCTTGACGCGCGATTCGGCCCGGTCGCGCCAGTCGTCCGGCACGACGAAGCCGCGATCCGCTTCCAGCATATAGGTTCCATCCGATTCAAGGACCGCAACCAGTGCAGGCGTTCGCGCCTGCCTGAAATGTGCGGCAAGCGCCTCCCGTAACGCATTCCGATCCAGCATCTGCTCATATGACGCCCTGGCAGGCGCCAGCCAACTCAGACGAGGCAGCACGAGGAAATGCTGGGCATTGATCTGATCGAACTCCTGCAGCGTGCACCAGAACCCGCGGCAATGGGCCTGCGCGATCCCCTGCGGCAATTCCGTCTCCGGCGTATTTTGGTGATAGAACAGCCAGCCCTTGACCAGCGCTTGCGCATCGGCGATCTGTTGCGGCAAGTGCTGCTGCGCGGCCGGATGCCGCGAGAGGAACAATTGCCTGTCCATGATCTTGCGTATCTTGACGCCGAGCGTATCGGCCAGATTCGGGCCGACGAAATAATCCGCCTGCCGACCATGGCCACTGGATTCCAGCAGATAAAGCTTGGTAGCGAACTCCCAGTGCACCAGTGACTGCCCCTGCCGCAACAGGAAATCGAATTCGCCTATCGTTTCATTCGCGTCTGTGCGCACCTGCACGCCATGCGCAACCAGAATCTCTCTATGCGCAAGATAAAACGCCATCAGTTTCTCGGAGTACCGACCAAGGCGGGTGAAAGGCTGCAAGTCGAGATAGGCATGCAGCGCGTCCGGCGCGCGATCGAGCGCAATCAGCCAGTCTTCCGTCTTTCCATCGATCGGATCGAGCGTGGCGATGCGTCCATGCCATTGCGCGGCGTTGGGGTCGAGCAGGTCCGGCGCATCCAGCAGCCATGCGAGCGTGCGCACATGCGGATCGGACAGGTGATTCCAGCGCCGATGGAAATGCGCCTGATGACTTGATGGCCCCGGCTCAGTCGGCGCCGGCATAGGTTGCCATTGCCAGGCACAGGTCGGCCCATGTCTTCTTTTTATCGACCGGGCTGCGCAGCAGGTAAGCGGGATGATAAGTCACCACCAGTGGCCTGCCGGCATGGCTGTGCACCGTGCCGCGCAGTTTGGATACCGGCGTATCGGGATCAAGCCCCAGCAGTGAAAGCGCGGCTGTCTTGCCGAGTGCAACCAGGACGGTCGGCTGGATCAGCGCAATCTGGCGTTCCAGGTAAGGCATGCATGCCGCTGACTCTTCCGACGTGGGCGGACGGTCGCGCCCGGTTTCGTCGGTCGGCCGGCATTTGACGATGTTGGCGATATACGCATTCTCGCCACGCCTGAGGCCCATCGCGAGCAGCATGTTGTCGAGCAGCTTTCCGGCCTGGCCGACGAATGGCTCGCCCTGCTGGTCTTCGTTGCGGCCCGGGCCTTCGCCGATGAACAGCCATTTCGCCTTTTCATCGCCCACGCCAAATACCGTATTGGTCCGGCCCCGGCACAGACCGCATTTGGTGCAGCTCGCGACATTGGCCTTGAGCTGCACCCAGTCCATGCCCGCGACTTCATCCGCAGATGGTTTCACCGTCGGAAAGCACTCGTCCTGCGGCGCGAGAGCCACGGACAGGTCGTCCGACAATTCGGCAGCGCCTACCGGTGCCTCGACCACATCGACAGCATGGGCGAAAGAGTCCTCGGCAGCGGCCGGCGCATCGCGCCGCATCCATAGCGGCCCCACGCCGATTTCCTGCAAAAACGCTGCGCGGCGGTCAGCTGTCATATATGAAACCTCATCACGATCGCATCTTCACGCGTGTTTCCTTCTGCCGGATAGTAGCCCTTGCGCCGTCCAATCTGCACGAAGCCGTAGCGCTGATATATTTCAAGCGCCCTCTGGTTGGAAGGGCGCACTTCCAGCAGCACCGATGTCATGCCGTTTTCCCGCGCAACGGCGACTACCTTGTCCAGTTGCATGCGACCTGCGCCATGTCCCTGCAGGTCGCGCCGCACGCTGATATTCAGCAGGTGCGCCTCATCAACGGCGAGCATCAGCAGGAAGTAGCCGGCCAATGCGCCGGACGGTTCGCGCAGCGTCAATGCCGG
This sequence comes from Pseudomonadota bacterium, assembly GCA_023420795.1. Lineage (GTDB taxonomy): Bacteria > Pseudomonadota > Gammaproteobacteria > Burkholderiales > Burkholderiaceae_D > Noviherbaspirillum. The sequence goes on along the minus strand of JAEZVM010000343.1, from coordinate 4,589 downwards.
ATAGCCGTTGTAGAGGGAATCGAGGAAATTACCGCGCGTCCAGGGGTGCGGATACACATCGTTTTCAATCACGATCACTTCCGGCAGATCCTGCACCTGCATCGGCGCAAAGGACAGGGTCGACAATGCCGGCGACTCCGCAGTCGCTTTATACACGGCGCTCATGCCACCGCCCTGGCCTGACGTTCAGCGGTGGTCAGCGCCACCTTGTTGCGCAGGTAAATCGGCTGTGCGTCGCGCGCCGCCAGCGTGCGTCCGGCGGCGACTTCAAGCTGCGCCAGTTGCGCGATCTGCCGCGCATGCGGCATCACATCCGGTTGAGCACCTTTGGCAAAGGGCAGCCCGTCGAACGCCGATGCATAGGCGGTCAAACCATTGCCGCACACGGTTACCGGCTCTACTGCGGTAACTGCGGAAGGCGCCGATACCTGCGCATCGATCACGACCTGCCACCCGTTCTGATAACGATATTGAGCCCAGTACACCTCGTCCATCCGCGCGTCGAGAAGGACGAGCACATCGGATGCACCGCAAACATCGCGGCATGCCTGTGCCATCGCTACCAAGGTGACGACCGGCACCACCGGCAAATCCGCGCCGAACGCCAGTCCCTGCGCGACGCCGCAGGCAGTGCGCACGCCGGTAAACGAACCCGGTCCTGCGCCAAATGCAATCGCATCGCACTGGGCAAGGGAAATGCCGGATTGCGCGAGTAAGACCTGCACCATCGGCAGAATCGTTTGCGAATGCATATTCACGCCGGCGGCTTCATGCGTAATGAGTTCGCCTTGGTGCAACAAGGCGACGGAGGCAAGTTCGGTAGAGGTTTCGATGGCAAGAATGGTAGGCATGGCGGTATTTTACCGCGCACGGCAGGCTAAAGAATCCTGAAACACTGACGTAAACAGGAGAACTGCAGAGGAGGATTCCATGGATGTCACCAATATCGCCAATCTGGCAACCAGCATGGCAACAACGACAACCAACCAGGCCATCAGCATTGCCGTTCTCAAGAAGGCAAACGATGTACAGGCCGCCAGCGCAGCCGCGCTGCTCGGAGCATTGCCGCCCGTAACCGGCGTCAATCTGCCGCCGCATCTCGGTCAAAATGTGAACACCAAAGCCTGAGCGGAAAAAAGACGGAACATGGTACCGGCTGCGGAGCGGCGGCCGGCGCCTTCACATACAATAATTCCTCGTACAGTTTTTTCTTTCCCGATGTCTTCCACCAGCCTTACCCTGGCAAACCATAACCATGCGCAACTGGCCGAATGGCTGGATGAAGGTGCATGGGTCATCGCCTGCCTGTGCGCTGCATGGTGCGATACCTGCCGCGCGTATCGCAGCGGCTTCGATCAGCTCGCCGCCCGCCACCCGGACAAGCGTTTCGTTTGGATCGATATAGAGGACCAGGCAGATTTCATCGGCGATATCGACGTCGAAAATTTTCCTACCATGCTGATGCAGCGCGGCGATACCGTGTCCTTTTTCGGAACGGTGCTGCCGGACCCGAATCTGGCGGACCGACTGATCCAGGCGCAGGCGGAAAGGAGCGAGACCGCACTGCAGGCAGAGATTGCAAAGTCTCCGGAGCGCGCGGAATGGCAGCGTATCTGCAATCTGCGCCTGAAACTGGACGAGGTTTAGAGCCGCAACGGCAAACTGCGCAAGCGCTTGCCCGTTAGAGCAAATACCGCATTTGCGACCGCTGGCGCAATCGGCGGCGTACCCGGCTCCCCTACGCCTTCCGGCGGCTCGGCGTTCTTGATGATTACCGTATCGACGAACGGTGCCCGATCCATGCGCAGCACCGGATAGTCATGGTAGTTCTGCTGCAATATCTTTCCATCCTTGATCGTGATTTCGCCGAACAAGGCGGCGCTCAGGCCGAAAATCACGCCTGACTCCATCTGCTGCGCAATGATGTTGGGATTGACTGCGATGCCGCAATCGATCGCGCAGGTGACCTTGTGCACGCGGATCTCATTGCCTTCGATCGACACCTCGGCAATCTGCGCAACGATGGAACCGAAGGACTGGTGCAATGCGACGCCATGCGCACGTCCGGATTGCGGCTGGCCGGCCCAGGCAACGGCCGCATCCAGAACCGCGCGATGGCGCGGATGCCTTTTCAGGAATTCGCGCCTGAACTGTATCGGGTCCTTGCCTGCCGCATGCGCCAGCTCATCGACGAAGCTTTCCTTGAAAAACGCATTGTGGGAATGACCGACCGAGCGCCAGTAACCGAGCGGCACCGGCGTCGGCACGGTCACATGCGCGATGCGCTGATGCGCAAATTCGTACTGCATGTCATAAGCGCCCTCGGCAGTGGTCTTGTCCGGTCCCGCGCCGATCAGGCCGAAGCTGCGTTCCAGCACCTGATGCGTGATCGCACCGGACGCCAGCTTGTTGTCGTAGGCAAGCACGTTTCCATTCGCATCGAGCGAGGCCGTAAATCGCGCCAGCGCCGCTGGCCGATAGAAGTCGTGCGCGATATCGTCCTCGCGGCTCCAGATCACCTGCACCGGCGCACCGTCCGCCTCTTTCGCGATCGCCACGGCCTGCGCCACCATGTCCACTTCCAACCGCCGGCCGAAGCCGCCGCCGAGGTAGGCGACATGCAGAATTACATCATCTGCATCGATACCGGCGACCCGGGCGGCCATATCGATCGCAATGCTGGGCGCTTGCGTCGATAGCCACAGCATCACCTTGCCGTCCTTCACCTGCGCGGTGCAGTTGATCGGCTCCATCGCGGCATGCGCGAGGAACGGTGCGGCATATTCAGCATCGATTGTTTTCGCCGCGCCGGCATGATTCGGCTTGCCGACCTCGTGATAAGTAAAACCGGACTCGCTGTCGAGTTTCATGCGCAACTCACGGAACACTTCCTCGGTCGATAGCTTCACGTTCGGTCCGTCGTTCCATGCGATTGGCAGTTTTGCTGCTGCCTGTTTTGCCTGCCAGTAGGATTTGGCCAAAACCGCCACGCCGGCCATCCCGAGAGCCGCACCGGAAAAATCGACGACCCGGACGATACCCGGCATGCCTTTTACCGCATCGTCATCGACATTCCGCACGCTGCCGCCTATCGTCGGACACATTCTGACCGCGGCAAATATCAATCCTTCCGGACGCGCATCCATGCCATAGGCGGCGCTACCGTTCACTTTTGCAGCGGAGTCACGGCGCGCCTGCGGCCGGCCGATCAGCTTGAAATCCTTCGGATCCTTCAGGCGAATTTCGCCCGGCTCGCTGTTCACCGCCCTGGCGGCAAGATCGCCATAGGTAGCGCGCCTGCCGCTCGGATGGAACACTGCCCCATCTTCCGTCCGGCATTCTGCCGGCGCGACGCCCCACTCCCGTGCCGCTGCCGCAATCAGCATGGCGCGCGCCGTCGCACCGGCTTCCCGCATCGGCACCCAGGTGTCCTTCACCGATGACGAACCGCCGGTCACCATCAGGCCGAGTTCGCGTGCGGCCTTGCCGGTCAGCCAGCGCGCCGTCGCTTTGAGCGTGCCGGCATCGTCCGGGTGGAACGGCAGGCCATCCTGCAGCATCGCCACATTGCCGAAGATCCTATCTATCGGAGCCCGCTCGATTTTGACCATCGTCAGCGGCACGTCGAGCTCTTCCGCCACCAGCATCGGCAGCGCGGTATAGACGCCCTGCCCCATCTCGCTGTGCGGTATGGCCACCGTTACCATGCCGTCCGGCGCCATCCTGATCCAGCCGTTCAGCGTCACTTCGCCGTTCGCACCCGGCACCACCGTTGCGGCATACAGGCGCTGGCGCGGCGGCATCACGCCCCAGCCGACGATCAGTGCGCCGGCCATGCCGAGACCGCCGAGAATGAAGCGGCGCCGAGATTTCCTTTCCGGTTTGGCGGATTGCATGGTCCCTCCATATCTTGTTTTGTGTTGTCTGTGGCATCCTACGCGAAACACCTTCAACGACCGCCTGCACTGCGCCGAGGACCTCCTCGACAGTTTTCTCGACATAAAACAAGATGACCCAGAATTTCTTTCAGTCTTTCATCATCCTGCTGCTAGTGACCGACCCCTTCGGCAATGTACCGCTGTTCGTCAGCGCGCTGGCGCATGTTCCGCCGGAGCGGCGCGGCCGGGTGATCATGCGAGAGTGCGCGATTGCCTTCCTGCTGCTGTTGCTGTTCATGTTTTTCGGGCGGCATTTCCTGTCGGCGCTGCAGCTGAGCGACATCGCACTGCGGATCGGCGGCGGCGTGATCCTGTTCCTGATTGCTTTGCGAATGGTGTTCCCGCAGCCGGGCGGCATCTTCGGCAGCGGCGAAGCGACGGGTGAAAGCTCGAATGAACCATTCATCGTGCCGCTCGCAATACCGGCGCTGGCCGGGCCGTCCGCGCTGGTGACGGTATTGCTGTTTTCGTCGACCAGCGCACGCGAAACGCTACTGCACGTCGCAGTCCTGTCACTGGTGGCTGTGATCTGGCTGATCGTGCTGTTGAGCGCGGAACGCATGCAGCGTGTGCTCGGGCCGAAAGTCATGACGGCGTTCGAGCGCCTGATGGGGTTGATCCTGACCGCGATGGCGGTGGAGATGCTGCTGG
>JAEZVM010000334.1 GCA_023420795.1 Pseudomonadota bacterium | reverse complement strand
CCGCTCGGCTGCCGTGGCCTTGAGCAAACGGCCTTCGGTGACGGCCGAGAAATGCGTTTTTTCCACGATGCACTCGGCCGGAAATCTTGAGCGCAACTCCTGCTCCGTAGGGCCGATACGCTGCGGGCAATGTTCAGTCGCGAGCACCGGTACACCAAGTGTTTGAGCGACATCGACCAGCCATGTGGCTTGCGCCAGTATCTCTTCGCCTGCATGGATGGCAGGCAGCAAGCGACCTTGAAGATCAATGACGAGCAGTAGGGATTCGGAGGCCTTTATGCGCATGAGGAGTTCCTGCAAAAGCGTTTGAGAACCTCAGCAGCGGGCATTGCACAGGCCCGCTCCGGGCATTCAATGCAGGCAATAATCTCATGGAAAAGAAAAGCGCGCAGGGAATTTTCTGCGTCGGCGACGGGTGTCGCCGCAGTAATTTGAAGGCCCGCGTCCGCCTAGGGACGCTGATAAAGCCCGATCAGTTCAGTGCTTTCAATCACATGACCCTGCATGGCTTTCTCGACTTCGCCCTTGGTGGCCTGTCCAAGTTCCGTCAATACCGTATCCAGCGCATACAGCTTGTGGAAATAGCGATGGCGGCCGACAGGCGGGCAGGGGCCGCCGTAGCCGGTACGCTTCCAGTCGTTGTGGCCTTCCCGCGTGCCAGCCGGCAAATCGTGCGTCGCGACGCCTTGCTTCAGACCGCTCGCATCGGGCGGAATGTTGTACAGCACCCAGTGTGTCCAGATGCGCTTCGGTGCGGCAGGGTCCGGCGCATCGGGATCATCGACGATCAGTACCAGGCTTTTCGCCTGCGGCGGCACGCCGGACCATGCCAGCGGCGGCGACTGGTCGTTGCCGTCGCAGGTATGGATTGCCGGAATATCGCCGTCCGCCTCGAAGGCCGGCGAGGTAAGGCTCAGGCTCATCGTCGCTCCTCCTTTCGGAACAAGGCCGCAGGTCTGCCGTCTCAGGAGAAGGACAAGAGCTTGCGGATTTCGTTCGATTCCCATACCGCTCCTGACCTGATGAAGCAAGAGGCCGCCATGTACAAGCACATCCTGCTGCCGACCGACGGTTCGGCCCTATCTCAGCAAGCCGTGGCAAATGGCGTGCTGTTCGCGAAGAACATAGGCGCGACGGTCGTCGGCGTCTATGTCGTGCCAGAGCCGCATCCGGACCAGCTGGAAACATGGATGCATCATGACGCTCACTATGCCGAGCGGAGGCAGGCCCTGTTCGAGAAATTTGCGGACCAGCATCTTTCCTTCATTGCCAACAGCGCGTTGGCGGAAGAGGTGCCCTGTACCTGCAAGCTGATGAAGGCGAACGAGCCTTATCTCGGGATACTGAAGGCGGCAGAGCAGGCGCATTGCGACCTGATCTACATGGCCTCGCATGGCTGGAAAGGCGACAAGCCCGAACTGCCGCAACTGCTCGGCAGCGAAACGCTCAAGGTGCTCGTCCACAGCAGGATAGCGGTGCTGGTGCACAAGCCAGTTGCCGGCGACTAAGCCTGCCTGACCCTTGTCATCCCGAACGAACGTGAGGGATCTCGCCTCAAATCAGACAGGCGCAATTTCGGGCTGTAATGGAAGCGAATTTTCAACAAGCGTCCACCCTTCGCCTCATAGTCGGCGGGGACGTAATGCTTGGCCGGAACGTGAAGGAATACATCCTGCGTGCCGGACCTGGGTATCCGCTCGGGCCGGTCGCGCCGCTGATGCGCAGCGCCGACCTGACGATCGTCAACCTCGAATGCGCGATCACTTCATCGCTCGATCATTGGCCGGGTGCGCGCAAGGCATTCTATTTCGGCGCGCCGCCGCAGGCGATTGAAACCCTGATCGGGGCCGGCGTCGACATGGTCAGCCTTGCCAACAACCATGCGCTCGACTTCGGCACCGAAGGCCTTCTCGATACGCTCGCCGCGCTGCGCAGCCATGGCATTCGTTACGCGGGTGCAGGTGCCGATCTCGACGAGGCGCTGACTCCGGCCATTGTCGATTGCAAAGGCATTCGCTTCGGCATGGCGGCATTTTGCGACCATCAGGCGGATTTTGCGGCAGGCAAGGGCAGGCCGGGCATCGCATGGCTCAATTTTGACAATGAAAGTGCCGTCGAGGCCGCGTGGCGCAGAGCGCTCGAACGCCTGATAGATGCGGGAGCCGACTGGAACATCCTGTCGCTGCACTGGGGGCCGAACATGACATCCCGTCCCGCGGACAAATTCCGCCGCCTCGCTCATGAAGCCATCGACATGGGATGGAGCATCCTGTTTGGCCACAGCGCGCATGTCTTTCATGGCATCGAAATCCACCGAGGCCGCCCAATCCTCTACGCGGCCGGCGACCTCGTGGACGACTACCGCGTTGATGCGGAATTCAGGAATGACCACCAGTTGCTGATCGAGTTGGCGCTGACCCGGGACGCCTTGGAAAGTATTTTCCTGCACCCGGTGTTTATTGATGATTGCCAGACCCGGCATGCCGAAGCGGAACAGAGGAAATGTATTCTTGACCGCATGAAAGCCCTCTGTGAAGAAATGGGAACGACAGTGCAATTCGATTCCGCGCATGCTTGGATAGCAATGGACTGACGGTGAAAACGGAAAATGTAAGCAATTGTTATTACGTCAGCGAAATCTCTGGGTTGGCCGTTATAGATCTTGTGTCCCACATTGCCCAGGACTATACATGAATACTCACACGCAATTCGAGCCCGATCTGACCGTTCAATCGTTCGCCTATTCCGCCCGACAACTGGCCCGCTCCTCGGCCGCATTGGCCCCCTCGGCACAGTACGAACAGATTCTCGGCGAGGCGGAAAAACATCGCAGCGCGCTGCGCCTGATGCAACGCGATGTGTTCGAAAAGACAGAGCAGGGTCTGCGCAAGCAGACCCTAAGCAGGGCGGAATTCCAAAGAATGCGCGAAGCCGCCGCAAGGAAGATCGATCAGGCGCAGCAGGCAATCAGCCGCATTGCCGCACAGTACGCGCCGCATCGGCTTGCCGCATAGCGGCGTTCAATGCCGCCGAATTAAAACCACCATGTCATTACGAAGCTAATTTCCCCTGCACGGGGAATGGTGGAGTAATGCTTACTCCGTCACGCTGCCGGACTTTCGCGCCTCTCGCGGAAAGCCCGAGCGGCCTCCTCCCAATGTTCTCCGTCAAACTGCTGCACCTTGACTGAAGCAAGGTTGATGTCGTCGATGCATCTCACATTGACGACCCAATGATCCGGCGCAATCCGTGGTCGGGCGAACGGATGGATGCCGCAGTGCCGGCAGAAATAATGTTTCGCCGTCTTGGTGTTGAACTGATAGAGCGCCAGATCGCTCTCGCCGGAGAGCACCCGCAGGCTTGAATCCGGCGCACCATGCCAGAGCGCACCGCGCCGGCGGCATATCGAGCAGTTGCAGTCCACGACGTGGTCGATCCTCGCCTGCAGTTCGAACGTGACGCGGCCGCAGTGGCATGAGCCTTGGTAAGTCTTGTGCATTGATCTTCCTCCAGTGAATTGAGCCGAGATGGAAGTCAGTTTGTCATTTCGGAAGCGATTCAGAAATGTCTTATTCAGACATTTTTCATGTCAAAATGGACAGATGAAAACCATCCTGATCCTCGCCCTGGAAGGCGTGATGGATTCCAGCCTCGCCATCACGCTCGACACCATTCGCGCCGGGCAGCAATTTCTTTCCAGTCGAGGCAAACCGCAATCGACGCGGCTTCTGGTCGCCTGCCACACCAAGACGGTCAAGACTGGTGGCGGCCTGCGGCTGAAGGCCGATCTCACTTTCGCTGAAGTGCTCGCAGGCGCACTCCGGCCGGACTGGATCGTCATCCCGGGGCTCGGCCTGGTTTCCGATGAGGCGATCTCGGCACGCTTCGCGCGCAAGGATGCGCTCGAAGCGATGAAGCTGCTGCGGCAAGTGCCGGTTTCGGTGCATATCGGCGCATCCTGTTCATCTGTATTCCTGCTCGCGCAGGCCGGTCTTCTGTCCGGCCGCCATGTCACGATGACCTGGTGGCTTGCGCATCTCTTCAGGGAGCGATATCCCGATGTCAGGCTGGACGAAACGAAGATGCTGGTGTGCGACGGCCCTTACCTGACGGCGGGTTCGGCCTACGCGCAGCTGGATCTGACGCTCGCCGTCATCGCCGACGCCATGGGTACGTCCATTGCGCACCTGTGCTCGCGCTACCTGCTGATCGACCGGCGGCCTTCGCAGGCGCGCTACATGATTCAGGCCCATGTGCAGCACGCCGATCCGACCGTCATCGCCGCCGAACGATGGATAGATGCACATCTATCCGAACCGATCAGCATCACGGCACTCGCCGCGCAACTGGCCGTATCCGCCAAGACGCTCGCACGCCGCATCGATGCCGCCACAGGCGTATCGCCCGTCAAGTTCATTCAAAGAAGGCGCCTGATGCAGGCGGCGCACCTGATCGAAACAACTTCGATGTCGATTGAAGCCATCGCTGCCAGGGTCGGGTATCAGGACGGCACGGCGCTCAGGAAACTGGTGAAGCGGGAGTTCGGCACGACGCCGGCGGCGTTGCGGGGATAGGGAGCGATGATGAACCAAGCGGCGCTGTGCCGCGCCGCTTGATGTGGAACTTTGTCAGGCAGCCTTCGCGAAAGCGCCGACTTTCTCGATCCACTTGCCGCGCTGCTTGTCGGTCGCGTATCTGATCGGGCCGAACGATGTAATCTTCACCGGCTTGATGCCACAGAATTCGAGGATGGTCTTGCGCATCTGATGATGGCCGGGCATGGAATAAAACAGCCGGTAATACCACGGCGGCGTATCCATCGTCACGATCGCATGTGCGCTTCGTCCTGCCAGCAGGCGATCCCAGAACTGGGAGTTATTACGGTACTTGAACGCATATCCCGGCAGGAAAACCCGGTCGAACATGCCTTTCAGCAGAGACGGCATGGAACCCCACCAGATCGGGTAAACAAACACAAGATGATTCGCCCAGGTGATGCTGTCCTGGATTTCCTTCAGGCCCGGCTCCAGCTCCTGTCGCTTGTTGTAACCATGATGCAGGATCGGATCGAAATCCACTTCACCGAGTTTGAACAACCGGACTGAATGGCCTGCGCTTCTGGCGGAGCTTGCATAGGTTTCGGCCAGGGTTCCGCACAGGCTTGAAGCGTCGGGGTGGCCGAGGATGATGGTGATGTTCTTTGCCAATTCGTTTCTCTTTCTTGTTTGCGTCGTCCCATGAAGACGGGACTGAAGATAGCGCGGCTCCTTGAGAAGAGCTGCCTTGAAGAGTCGAATTTTAGAGAGGGTGATACTGAAAAGCGAGCATCGCTGCCTTTTACCAGCGCGAGAAATGATCCTCCGTCACGCCAACCAGTCGCTCCACCGGCCTGCGCGTTGCACTCCTCGCCGGTTTTACCCATCCGCTGAAGGTGCCGATTGGCTGCACATAGCGGCTCGCCGCGACGACGAGATTGCGGTTTTCCCTGCGAAGCCCTTCGGGGTGGAATTGCAGGTCGAGGAGGCCATCGTCGGTTTGGATGTGCCACGGCGCCATCGGGTTGGCGGGATCATATTTGAAGCGTGCTTCGGCCAGCGGATATAGCGATCCGTCCAGCCAAAGAACGTTCTCATGGCCGCCGAAATAGCCGTTCTGCAGGTTGAAACCGATCGTCGGGCTGTGCGCGGAGGCCCAGCGCCATCCGGTTTCGCGGGCGAGAAGGCCGTTTGAGTAGTCGAAGCTGGCGACGCCGCCGTGCAGTGCGTAGCGCTTGCCGCAGGCACGTACTTCGCCGTCGAGCGGCATGCCGGATGATTTCACGGTAGCGTGGACGGAGCCGCCGGGGATCGGGCCGACGGCGAGCAGCGGCGGGGCGGCGTCGGCGGCATCGAATCGGGCATCGATCTCGAAGCTGCCGCAGCGCAGAGCGAGCCGGTAGGCGTGGCTGTCCGGCTGGTGCGAATAGTCGATGCGCTTGTTCAGGAAGCGGAAACTGCTTGCCGTGCCGCGTGCCGGGTTCGCGGCGACACTGGCGGTGAGACCAGCCAAGCCGTCCTGCGAGAAGCTGCCGACTTCCTTGCGCTGGATCCGGTCGAACGCATAGGCGAATGCGGTATTGGTCCAGCCAAGATCGACGATGGCGATGCCGCAGAACAGTTCGTCGGTAGCGAGCGCTACGTACTGCCACCGTTTGTGGTGAAAGCGTCGCCAGAGCCGGCTGCGTGCGAAGGGCATTGCCAATTGCGACCAGTCGATCTCGTCCACATGTCCGGCAAAGCGGCCGAAGTGGGGAATGCCGTCGGCCCGCAGGATGGATTCGGGGGCGGGCGGGAGAGACGGGGATGAGACTTGCTGTGCTGGCGTGGACATGGTTTTTCTTCCCGTTTTTTGGCAGTACTGGCGTTCTACGTGGCAGGCGTGAGGGCTTCTATCGGCGGCACGCCTTGAACCCTGGCATCCCCAGCGCCGCGAGGGATCTCGTCTGTACGCGACTGAATACGCGTGAAATCCCTCGCGGCGCTCGGGATGACAGGAGTGAACTTGGCGTAGCGTTCATGTCATGCTCGGATATCCGGTGATTTCCTGTATCTGCTGATACAGCGGTTGCAGTCGGCTGTACATCTTCTTATAGACGCGCTGATACAGCGCGTCGTAGGTATGCCGATGGTGCGGCTGCGGCTCGAACACGCGGCCGATGCGCGTCATCGCGCCGATCGCAGTGTTGAAATCGGAATGCAGGCGCAGGCCCACCGCGGCGTT
>JAEZVM010000304.1 GCA_023420795.1 Pseudomonadota bacterium | reverse complement strand
TGGAAACCCTCGCTGCATGAAGTGGCGGCGGGCACGCTGGACGTGCATCGCGAGGGACTGTCATATGCGATGCTGGCCAAGGATAGCGGATTCACATTTGTTCTGGGGGAAGTCGAGAGCATCGATCGCGAAGCGAGGACGATCAGTCTTCGTCCGTTTAATGCCGAGGGCGAAGAGGAGATTCTTCCCGCCCGCGTTCTGCCCTATGACACGCTGGTTCTGGCGATAGGAAGCAAGGCCAATTTCTTCGGCACGCCGGGCGCAAGCGAACATGCGATCGCGCTGGATTCGACCGAGCAGGCGGAACGATTCCGCCTCAAGCTGCTGCGCGCAATGGCTGCGGCGAACCGCCAGAAAGCGGCTGATCCCGGGCATGTCCTGCATATTGCGATCGTAGGTGGCGGGGCAACCGGCGTGGAGCTGGCGGCCGAGCTGACCGAAGCCTTCGCCGATCTGGTGTATTACGGGCTGACGAATCTGAATCCGGCGAAGGATTTCCGGATCACGATACTGGAAGGCGCGCCTCGCATACTCGCGCCCTTGCCGGAAAACCTGTCTGCCGCGGCCCATAGGCTCCTGCTGCAACGCGGCGTGGCGGTACAGACCGCGGTTCGTGTCGCGTCGGTTGCGGCGGATGCCGTGTACGACAACACTGGCAGGCGCTATCCGGCCGACCTCTGCGTCTGGGCCGCCGGCATCGAGGCGCCTTCCATCCTGACCCGGCTGGGCCTAGGCACCAATCGCGTCAATCAACTGATCGTGGATGCATCGCTGCAAACCAGCGATCCGGCGGTATTCGCGTTTGGCGATTGCGCGCAGGCGCCGTGGGGCGAGGAGGGGAAGTTTCTACCGGCGCGTGCGCAGGTCGCGCATCAGCAGGCCTCGTTCCTGCTTCCTGCGCTGGCGGAGCGGATTCAGGGCAAGCCGTTGAAGAAAAGAAGCTTCGAGTTCCACGACCGGGGCTCACTGGTCTCGATAGGAACATCGCAGGGAATCGGCAGCCTGATGGGTGTGCTGTCCGGGAAAAAATTCTTTGTCCAGGGGCTCGTCGGGCGCCTGATGTACATGAGCCTGCACTTGCTGCATCACCAGGCATTCCTGGGAACGGCGCGCACCGCTCTGCTCGCGCTGGGACGTTTGCTGCTTCGCCGTAGCGAACCGCGCGTGAAGCTGCATTGAAATCCGGCCAGGTTTCTTCTCTGGCGCTTCCCGGAACGAACTGAAGCGGGCGGCCTCAAAAAGGCATTGCCTATCTGGTATCGCGCTTCTTCTGGTCGTTGCGGTCAGTTTTCGTCGAGCCTTCGGGCGTATTCGTACCCGGGTCGCTCAGCTCGTCATCGCTGATGTTCCGGCCGGCAGGATCGATCAGGTTCGCCAGCTTTTCGAGCTTGCCTTCATCCTGGTTTTGCTTCGGTTCATGCGTGCTGCCGCTTCGAGTATTCATGTCAGCCTCCAAAAGGAATGCGACCAGCCCCGGCAAGCAATGTTCCGGCCTCAATGCCTGCGGGAGAACGAGAATGACACGCCTCCACAAACGCTTCATCCTCGGCTTTGCCGCTGCAATGAGTCTAGTGTGCGGCTTTGCCCTTTCCGTGCTGCCAGCTGGGGCGCAGCAGGCGTCCGCACCGAAAACCGCGCCGCCGGGCGAACCGGAGTCGGCAAAGACCAGGGCGCTGGAAGCCGGCGCGAAAATGCTGCAGGGCGCTGCACCCTTGCGGCCCTTCGATGTGTATCTGGTCGGATTCCATCCGATGAAGGAGCGTCCCGACGTGCAGGTGGAAGCGCACCATTACTGTCATCAGGTGAATGAGGACTTCGCGCAATGCGTGCTGTTCGATGGCAATACCGGGAATGCCAACCTGAACGGGATCGAATACATCATCTCGGAAAAGCTGTTCGAGAGCCTGCCGGAAGAGGAAAGGAAGTACTGGCATCCGCACAACGGCGAAATCCTGTCCGGCCAGTTGGTTGCGCCCGGCATTCCGGCGGTAGCGGAAAAGTCGCTGATGAAATCGAAAATGAACAGCTACGGAAAGACATGGCATGTATGGAATACCGGCCATGAAGGTATGCCGGGCGACAAGTTGCCTCTGGGGCCGCCGATGCTTGCCTGGTCATTCAACCGCGATGGCGAAGCAAAGCCCGGCCTTGTCGAAAAACGCGACAAGGCGATGGGCGTCAGCAGCGCTGAAAAGCGCAGGCAGCGAGCCGATCTTCAACCGCTCGCCAGGCCGCAATCCGGCGTCGATGCGCTGAAGGGAAAGTTCGGGCGGCAGACGACAGAGATTCCGGGCGTGGTGGACAAGAAGAACGCTGGCACGCGCGGCAATGATGCGCCTGCCAGATAGGAAATCGAGATTCTTCACAAGACATGCCGATCACGGAAATCGCGATCCGGACCGTAGGCGATCTGTCGCAACAGGTGCGGGCGCTCGATACCAATCGCAGGTGGCTGTTTCGGGGGCAGGCCGATGCACGCTGGAGCCTTTTGCCCAGCGTGCATCGCGGCTACTCGTCGCAGCAGGAGCGCTACCTCACGAACGAGTTTCGCGTGCGCGCCCGCAGCCGGTACATGGAATGCCCGTTGAGCAATGACTATCCGGGCTGGCTTGCGCTGATGCAGCATTACGGCTTGCCGACGAGATTATTGGACTGGACCTATTCGCCGCTGATCGCCGCGTTTTTTTCGGTGCATCCCGGCTATGCGCCGCCCGAGGCGCATCCCGACAGGGATGCCTGCGTCTGGGTGCTGGCGGCCGACCGGCTCAACGAATCGCAGGGATTCGAACCGCTGATCTTTCCCCTGGATGCGTCTTCCTACGAACCGCTGATCGTGCCGGCTTTCAAGAATAGGGAGGAGCCGGATACGGTCGGCGTTGCGATGGCGCTGGAGCATGACCCGCGCATTCAGCTTCAGCAGGGCGCGTTTACCGTTCACTCCAGCCGTCAGCCTATCGATCTGCTGGAGGGCAGCGAGAAATGGCTGCGAAAGTTCGTTATACAAAGTGACGACATCAATCCGTTCTTTGACGAGCTGAGCATGCTCGGGATCAGACAGTTCAATCTTTTCCCGGACCTGTCGGCATTGACGACGGAGCTGAAGTTCATTTATCGGCCGGAGGCTGGTGATCAGGCAGCTGAGTAAGCTGGATCGGCACCGCGAAAAGTTATCGTGTCATTCCGAACGAACGTGAGGGATCTCGGTGTGAGTGCTGGTGCGATGGTGAGATCCCTCACATTCGTTCGGAATGACACAGGGAGAAGGGCGTGTAATACGCCTTAATGACAATCCGGCACGTTCTGATCGAGATACACCTCGAACGCAATATTCTGCACGGCCTTCTTCATCAGTTGCTCCGGATAGCCGGCGGATGCCCATTCACGCGCGACCTGCCTGAGCAGTTCGGCGCTTTTCCGGTCCGTGGCGGGAACGACGAATGCGAGCGCGCTGCGCTGGCCGACTGGCAGCCGTGCCGAGAATTTTTTCCATTCCGGCAGCTTGATCAGTTCTTCCAGCAGCGCGCTGTCATGGACCGCGGCATCGCAGGAGCCAATGCGCAGCGCCAGCAGCGAGTCGGCCGGTGCCTTCTGCACCATTTCGATCGCCCCGTATCTGGCCGCGAGCGCGCCGACATAGCGGCCGCCTTCAGCGAGACAGACGGTGCGGCCTTTCAGCTGCTCCCAAGTCTTGATGTCGGTGTCGGTGCGCATGATCGCCATTGGGCCAGTGGCATAGCCGACAGGGATCACTGTAGCCGAGCGATGAGAAGCATCATTGTCGGAGAGGGCCTTCAGCACCACGTCGGCCTTGCCTGCATCGGATCGCACAGTGGTGAGCGGCAGCCGCATGCGTTTGGCCAGGTCTTGCGCAAGCGCCGTGTCAATCGCTTCCGGTGTGCGGAATTTCATGCCACCCCTGTATTCCGGCACCACGTACTGGATGCCGGCGGTCAGCTTGCCGTGCTTCTTCGCCTGCTCCAGTCCGGCGCTTGC
>JAEZVM010000301.1 GCA_023420795.1 Pseudomonadota bacterium | reverse complement strand
CGCCAAGCGTCGTGCCGACTCAGATAACTTCGCGAGTTTGTGGATTGCCTCAACTGCGATATCAGCCATCGTTGACGGAATAGGCTTTATTATCGGTTTCGCGCCTTTGGCCCCCCACCAGCGCAAGAACACTCCTGGTTTGCCATCAGTACGTCTATGTATGCATTGCAAAGGGAGTGTTAGTACCTCGGAGATACGAGACGGTGCACACATAAGGATCGCACAAACAGAAGTCGGAATCTGATCGGCCGGTTCTTTGGCTCTGTTATACGCTACTGCGAGGGCTTCGAGGTATTCAGGCTTCGGCAACAGGTTTTCCCGTCGCTCTTCAAAGGCCGTGCCAAGCTTCGTTCTTACGTTATCCCGCTTGAACCCGTGTCTCCAATGACACGGTACTTGCGTTAGTCGTTTATCGTCAAGGAAGGTAGCAATTGAATATAGTGAACTTGCAATCGTATATACGGTGTTCGCACTGTGGTTCGCTGCAATCATATTTGCAGCCTTGTTGAGTACCATAGCGTTGATCAACCGTGGGGAGCATCCCTTGCCTTGCGCTTGCAGGGCGGCTTCCAGATAACGCAACGCTTGCACGTGATTCTTTATCTGGCTAATCGAAACGGGGTTGAATTGCTGAGTGTAACGTATGAAGGCCTTCGCAAATGGTGCGAAGAAGGGATCGAGTGGGGTGCCGATCCTGCAATTTTTTTTTCGGGCAGACTCAAGATTGAAGAACCGAATATTGGCATCGCTTTGTTGGCTTCTTGTGTTGTACTTTCGGCCTATATTCCATACGTCTTGGTCAAATGGAAGGTTATCGCCAAACACGGTCAGTTTTCTTCGGCTTATATCAACAAGTTCGGCAAGGTTTTGCTCGGCGGTCGTGCCCGTTTTGGGCAAGAATACTTCAATCTCAGCCATTTTCCAGTTTTCCCGTAAGTGGCTCACGACGTGCATATTCTTCTTTGCACATCAGTATGACTTGTGCCACTGCCGTCATCGTGCGATCGTGTATAGCCACGATCATGGGGGATGATCTCGTTCGCACGAGCCTTTCACGTTCCTTTTGTAGGTAGGCATACACGTCATCGTGACGGCCGTCTAGCCAGGCACGAAAAATAGGGCATGTGTAACAGGCGATTGGCTTGTTGAAGTTGCAGTATTCCGTGTCGCCACAATGCCCTGGAGCGTTTTCCATCTTGGGATCGATTTCGGGATTGAGTAGCATTCGTTGAGGTGATCTGTCTTTCTCCCATTCATTAGTGATAAGTAAGCCTTTGAATGCTTGAGCGTATACGCCAAGCTTTGCCGCTACTGCGAAATCAATTCTGTCCATGAGTTCATATGCTCCTTGGACTTGGAAGTAAACTTTTACATTACCGGTTGTGCGGTGTCCTAGGCGTCGAGCGGTGGCCGCTTCGCCGAGACCTTCGCGAACGCAGTTGGTGCCTAGTGTGTATCTCCATCGATACGCATTGATGTTTATGGCTTGGCCAGTTCTTTCGCTTCGTACCCGCAGCGACTTGTAGAACGCCCTTATCCTGTATGACAATCGGGCTGCTTTGGGATGATACGCAAATTGTTTAGTATTTTTCCGCCGTCTCATTTCAGGGAAAAACGGGGCCTGCTCAGGATCATCAAGCAGGCCCACGAAGTTGTGCATGACTGACGTCTTGTAAGCAGCGAGTAGGCTGCCGAGTGCGCTATTCAACTCGGTTTCTATGAACTCTGTGCGAACCGTAACACCGTGGCCCTTGGCCATCGGGATGCGCAGCTTGTATCGAAACCCGCACTCATCGGAGATGATGTCAAGGTCGCATAATTTCATTAATGCGTACTGTTCAGGGCGTTGCCCAAACAGTGCGACGACCCACGACAGAACGTAGGTCTGCAGGTCTACCTCACCATCTTGATATTTAAATGTCGCAGCGTCGAGAAGTGCCTCGCGCTCTATGTCAGTAAATGGTCCTCGCTCAGGATCCATGGTTGTAACGTGTGCACCCACGGGCCCTTGGGTCAGTTTCACCTCTTCAAGGTATTTGTCTGCTTCCTCGGTAACGCCAGGATAGCCTAGAGAAAACCACTTCCGCACGAAAGGACGGAGCATCGCGAATTGCCTGTCATGGCCGAACCTCTGACGCCAGTTTTCGCGTACCGTTGAAAGGTGTTTCTCCGTTATGAGAGAGTGTGGCTCATTTAGGTCTTCGTTGAGAAATTTTAGTGCGCTCAACAACTTATTGAACATCTGCTGAATGGTGATCGGTGCTGAGTTTTCGGCATACCATATTGCCGTCTTCTTGAAGGAAAGCAGGAGTTCTTCGGTGAGAGGGGCATTTGCAAAGGACAGATGGACATGCGCAGTTCCGTCATCGTAATCCCATATGGGTGCTCTCGGATCGAAACTGGCTCCTAGTTTGGTGATCACCCGTTCTGGTAATTGAAAGGGAGTGCCTGGTATGTCATTACGGCTCTTCAGCATCATGCAGCTCCTTTTTCTTTTATTCTTTGGTATCTATGCGTCGGCGCGTGTACATTTCTTGCGCTTTGAGTGATGACTTGTTCGCCTTATCTACTATTCTTCGAAAGTTGTAATGATCAGGCATGAGGGACGTAGATGACCATCCCATTAATGCTCTCCGGCGCGCCGCCTCCTCTTTCTCAGATATTCCTTCTGCGTCGAACGCAAGAGAAAGTAGATAGTTGCATGTATGGCGACATAGATGGGGAGAGAGGTCTGTCGGAAAGTCTGGGAAGGCATTGCGAACCTCTTCGAATACTTTCTGGAGGCCGCTGGTGGTTAGAGGGTCGCCATTCCTCGATACAAATAGAAACGGGTTGAGGGCACCTTCAGGAATATACTTCCTCCGCTGATCCTCCGCAGTTAGATATTCATGTGTCGCAAGCAGTAACTCGTCCGACACTGGGAGAAGGCGCGAAAGTGTCTTGGCTTTTGCTTCGCGTTTGCGTTTATCTTGTTTGTTATCATGCCGCCGCACTACGGCGATCATGCGATCAGGCCATTTAATGTCATCTAGACGTACACCCAGCAACTCGCCCCGACGAACCCCAAGCAATATCAGATACTGGAATATGAGTGCATTTCTGTGCCGGATGAACTTGTTCTTGAAAGGGTTTTCCGGTGACTCGGGGGAAAGGACCGTCCACAATTGCCAAATCTGTTTGTCTGTCAGAGAAATCCTTTGTGGCCCCGAGCGGCGCTTCTTTGGGGCGCGGGCTTTTAGGGCGTCGACTGTATGCTTTCTTGCCAATTCAAGAGCAAGATATTTAGTTGTGCCCTGATCCAATCTTGAAGAATGGTATTTGACTAATTCATCGAGATACAGACGTATATAAAGGACTCGATCTGCGTCGTTACTTACCACGGTACGCTTTGTACCTCGACGCCGCATCCGTACAGACTCTAGTGAAGTCACGTTCCCTTCTGGCGTCGTATGCTCTCTACTTTTTTTGTCGAAATGTTTTGATATCTTTTCAAGAGGAAGCTTGCATTTGGAGACAATTTCCTCTATTTCGTCAATCGTTAGAACCTTACCCTCACGCAGGCGCTGTCCCAGATCGATACGTCGAATATCGAGAATGATCTGAAGGATCATAATTGCGCGTAGATGAGCTTCGATTGTGCTAGTCGAGGGACTTTTGGGGCGGAGAACGTTGGCTACGTAGATCGTCGGATCATACAAGGGAAGGCCAGTTCTGGTATCGACTAAGAAAACAGCACGTTCTCCAGTAGAGAGAATGGTGTGCTTGATTGCGTAGAAATTAGGCACCAATAGACCCTTTCCACTTTTTGTCTACTTGGCGTTTTAACACATGTTTACAAGTTTAAAAATAGGACAAAGAGCACAATGTATTGTTGACGAATTATTTGATCGATTTTTGTTGTTTTTAATTACAACGGAGGAATAAGAAGGGTTATTTGCAAACTGCAAAAAGGTGTACCTTATAGTTGTAGTCGCCGACGATCACATCGCTCCAGCGTGCCAGATCCTGCGCGAGGTAGTACGGGCAGACCTGATGCGCGAGTGCGACATCGCGCACCGCAGCTTTGTCCATCGATTCGCCGGCAAGCGCGGCTTCGCGCGCCTGCGGCAGCCGGTCGTAGAAGCCGCGTGCAAGCGGACAGGATTCGCCGTGACAGGCCTTGTCCGGATGTTCGCAGGCCTTGTCGCGTGCCACCAGTTCCAGCGTGCGCAGCGGCAATTCAGGTGCGCCGCGCCTGATCTGCGCAAGCGCTTCCAGCGCCAGCGCGCGGCCGGGTGTCTTCGCCGCGAGAAAAAACACCTTGTCGATCTGCTGCGTCGCACATGCCTTGAGCAATGGGAATAGGGTGCCGACGGTCTTACCGATGCCGGTCGGCGCTTCGGCCAGCAGGCAGCTTCCCGTTGCCGCCGCACGATACACCGCCTCGGCCAGTTGCCGCTGGCCGGGCCGAAAGGAAGCATGCGGAAAGGGCAGCGTAGTAAGCGCGCTATTGCGCGCGGCGCGGTGCGCCAGTTCCTGTTCAGCCCAATGCAGGAAACGCTCGCACTGCTGCTCGAAATACGCGCGCAGCGTAGCCGCGTCATGCCGCTCGCACAGCACGGTTTCCTTCTGGCTGCCGATGTCGAAATACACCAGTGCCACTTCGATCCCGGGCAGCACCTGTTTTTCGCACAACAGCCAGCCGTATATCTTCGCTTGCGCCCAGTGCAGGCGGCGATGGTTGTCCGGCACGCGCTCCAGCTCGCCGCGGAAGGTCTTGATTTCCTCCAGCCGGTTCCGTTCCGGATCGTAGCCGTCGGCGCGGCCGCGAACCTGCAGATGCTTGTATTCGCCAGACAGGCTGACTTCGGCCTGATAAGTTTCGGGGCGGCGCGCGGTGACGGCCGCATGGCCGGCGATGCCTTCCTGCGCGGTCGGCGAAGGCGTGAAGCGCAGGTCGAGGTCACCCTCCTTGGCGGTGAACTCGGCCAGCGCGCGCACTGCGACGACATACTTCACTCGCCGTCCTCCGTCCATTGCACATAGCAGACCGCCGCCGGCATGCCATGCACCGCGCAGTAATCGAGCCAGCGGATCTGGTTGTCCTGCAACCGGTCGCCCGGGCCTTTCACCTCGATCATCCGGTAGCGCTGTTTCTGCGGCCAGAACTGGACCAGGTCCGGCAGGCCGGCCCGGTTGGCGGGAATGTCGCGCAGGATGCGCTCGAAGAACTTCTTCAGGTGCGTCGCCGGGATGCAGGCCAGCGCGAGGTCTTTCAGTTCTTCCGTCAGCACGCCCCATGCGACGAACGGCGACTGGATGCCCGCCTTGTCTATGAAGTGGCGGTTGATCGTCTCGACATATTCGCCGGAGTCGAGCTGCGACAGGCAGTGCGCGAATTCCTGTGCGCGGCGGCGGTGGAAATCCGGGCTGTGCAGGTCGGCCGGCGCGGCATGGAAAGGATGGAAGAACGCGCCCGGCACGGCGGCGAAGATCGCCTGCCAGCACAGCAGGCCGAACAGCGATGTGATTAGCGTGTTCTCGACGTAATAGACGGGCGCATCATCCTGCGCGAGATGTCGCGCGGCGAGCACTTCGACCCAATCCTCCGCCTGCGGCAGTCGCAGGTCGATGCGTTCGATCGGCGTGGGCGGCGCATTGGGAATCTTCGGCAAACCAAGTCTGCGATGCAGGCGCGGCAGGATGCGCGCGAGCTGCTGGCTTTCGGTTTCGCTCTCCGGCGTCTGCATTGCTGCCTGCGCCATTGCAAAGGCGGCGTCGAATCGCTCCAGCTTTTCCAGTACGCGAATCGTGCGCAGCCGCGCTTCCGGGTAACGGCATGCGGAATAGATGTCGAGCGCGCGCACCGGTTCGCTGTCGCGTTCGCACTGCTGCGCGAGACGGAATAGCAGCTTCGCGCGCCGGCCTTCCAGCCAGTCGTTTTCCAGTGCGATGGAGGAAATGTCCTGCAGGATGTCTTCCGGCGGCTCGCCGAGTTCGAGCCGTTCCCGGCAGCGGTGCAGATGCAGGTACGCATTGATATCCTCGCGGGTGCGAAAGCCGCGCGACGATGCGGAAAACTCGACCGTCTCATAGCGGTAGATGCCGAGGTCCGACAGCACGAATTCGGTCCAGTCCTGATGGAGGTTCCCGAAAAACATTAGCCGCAGCCGTTCGCACAGCGGATCGACCAGCAGCCGATAGACGCGGTCACTGGAGGACGGATGCCATTCGCCGAAGTGGCGTTCATCGGCAAAAACTGCGCGCAAGATGTCGAGTTGCTCGGCCTTGCGTGCAGAGGCCTTCGGCAGGTGATCGCGGAAGGCATCGGCGATTTCCATCTTGGTCATCAGGCCGAATACCTGTTCCAGCGACAGCAGCGGATGCTCGTCGATCCAACCGAGTTTCGCCAGTGGTGCTGCCGCTTCTGCGGTTGCTCCGATCTCCTCGTAGCGCAGCTTGCTCGCCCTGAACAGCTCGCCCTTGCGCATCACCATCCGCACCAGCAGCGCGCGCGAAGGGCGGGATAGCCCGGGAAAGCGCGCAATGAAGGCGCGTTCCTCGTCGCTCAGCAGGTCGCCGTAGCGCTCGGCAATCCATTCCGTGACACGATGAAAGTTGTCGAGGTAATAGAAGGGATTGTCGAGCGGGCCGGGACGTGGAGGGGCGGGCGTGCTCATGCTGGTGCCTTGATTTCCTTTGCCTGCGACGCCATCCGCGCGGCCCGCGCATCGATATCCGTCGCTATGCCGCGCAGGAATGCACGCTCGTCGTCGCGATAATCGGGCGCGTCCAGCAGGCTGTCCCGCCATTTCTGCCATTGCCGCGCCTGCATCGCCAGCTCGGCGGCGAGCAGTTGTGGACTGATCGTGCAGCGCCCGCACAGTTCGCGCCAGTCGAGCGAACTCACCAGATGGATGTCTTCCTCCTCGCCGATGAACAGTGCCAGATCGTGCGCACCATACACCGTGCCGCAAACCATGTCGTAGAACGGCGCAAGGCGCAGTCCCTGATGGTCGAGAAAGAAGGAAATATTTTTCGCGTGCGCGTCGGTATTGCCGATCAGGTAGTTGAACGCCGCCCAGCGGATCATGCCGAGTTCGGTGGCTGCCGGCGTGGCGGTGGAAGCCGCAGCCCGGAACAGGTCGGCATAGGTCGCGCCTTCCGGCGAGAAGGTGTAGGACTGCTGGTATTTCATCTCGACCGGCAGATTCAGCACCTGGCACAGGTCGATCTGGTGGAGGCGCTCGACGTTGTCATCCTTTGCTGCCCGCCGATCGAAGCGGGCGACGCAGAACAACGGCTCGGGAATGCGCAGCAGGCGCGCTTCGGGCACCGGCAGCTTCATTTTCGCGGCGAGGCGCATGCAGAAATGCTCGTTGGCCGGCATGAACGGGAAATCCGGATTGGCATTGTCGGGCTTGACGATGTGCGTGCTGGAGGCGGCGCCGTTGGGCAGAGACATGTTCATCTGTGCATCGATATGCACGGCGAGCTTGTCCTGAAAGCCGGCGATCGACAAACGGAATTTGCTATCCCAGATGGAGAAAGGTACGGTGGGACGCTGGCGGATACGGGCCGAGATTTCTTCCTGTGGCAGCGGGCGCAGCTCGGTCTGCCTCGCGTAATCTTCGTCGCCCGGAAGAATTGCGAGCGCACCGGCCGCCTCTCGCCCGATCTTTGCCAGCAGCCCGAAACAGTCATGCCGGGACAACCGGTGGGTGGAGGCCGCCACGTCGAGCGCGGTGCCTTCCGGGAGCAGATTCTCGAAGAAGTTTTTCACTTCCGCGCCGGACGATTCTCGGTCCAGCGGCAGATGCGGGGAAAACGGATATCTGTCCGGCCAGGAGAGCCATTCCGCGGTGTAGGCAAGGACAAAGCCTTGGCGGCGGTCGGCATGCAGTTCGGCCGCGCGCATGCCATGCGCCCAAACGAGGAGCGGGGCAGCGCTCATTCAGTGCGCTCCGTTGATTCCAGCGCCGACAGGCCGCGTGGTCGCCCGATCAGTTCGATGCCGAACTTGCGGGCGACCATGACGGCCTTGTCGAACTGGAGCGTCGGTTTGCCGGCTTCGAGGTCGGACATGAATTGCTTGGAGACGCCGACCAGCAGTGCAGCCTGGTCGATCGGGATGCCGGCTTTCTTGCGGGCGAGCCGGACCAGGCTGCCCAGATCCTGCGCATGGCTAATATCCTGTTCCGGTAACGAAGAAGTAGAAGAAGTGAGTGGCATATTTATTCCTGTGATCATAGGAATAATCGCCGAATTTTCTAGGGTGATCAATGCTTTTCCTGTGATCGGAGGATATTTTGAAAATTTCTACAACATTAAAGAGATTTTCCTGTGCTCGTAGGAATTCATCCAAAAAGACCATGCAGGAACCAGCAGAACTCTCCTTCGCCGCGTTCCCGGTAAATCCAGTAAAGGGCGCAATCCTCGCCCTGCGCGATGAAATAGTCGCGCTGCACCAGTCCGCCGTCCCACCAGCCGCATTCGATGCGCTCCGGCCCGGTGATGATCTTCAGCTGCGAACCGTAAAACGGACGGTGGCCGCGCACGCTCAGCGCTACTGGCGTCTCCAGCATCCAGAACGGGCGCTCGGCAGCGGGATAATGCTCCGCCGGGCGACGCATGGAAGTTGCCGCGGGAGCCCACGCATTGCTGACTTCCGGCCGGTAATCCGCGCATGGTGACGGCGTCAGCACGCCATGCTCGCCGAGCCGGGCAGTCAGCAGCTCGAGCAGGCGGCGGTAATCTTCGGGCGTGCCGCCCGGCTCCGGGAACAGGGATTCGGAAGGCGGCTGCAGCGCCGACAGCTCCCGGGTTTCGAGACGCACCGCGATCACCGGCGCGCACAGCTCCGTCCTGCCTAGCCGCTCCTTCAGCAGTCGGGTCAGGTGTTCTTCCCGCCATGCCGGATCGGCGAGTGCGATTTCGATCGGCGTCGGCGCAATCGCGTTGCGGCCGCGCTCATGTTCGAGCAGCAGCGCAAAGCGCGCCACCGCCAGCTGCCGTGCCACCAGCCAGCCGGCCATCTGCAGCAGCAGGCGGCGAGCGGCGAACAGCACCGCCTCCGCATGTTCGATACGGTCCGGGAGTTCCAGCCGGGCGGTGAAGACCTTGGGCGGCTGCATCCAATCGAATATTTCCGGTGCCAGTCCGTAGGCGCGGTCGAGTGCCTCCAGCACTTTCCGGTCGCTGCGTCGCTGCAGGCCGGCACGTGGCAGCTTGCGCAGTCCACGCAGGGTGCCGCAGCCAATGCCCGCGAGCCATTCCTGATACGGCCGCACAGCAGGCAGCAGGGTGCAGGGCAGGGCGTCCAGCAATCTCGCCATGCTCTCCATGCGGACGA
The DNA here is from genome assembly GCA_023420795.1 of Pseudomonadota bacterium. Taxonomy (GTDB): domain Bacteria; phylum Pseudomonadota; class Gammaproteobacteria; order Burkholderiales; family Burkholderiaceae_D; genus Noviherbaspirillum. The sequence goes on along the minus strand of JAEZVM010000301.1, from coordinate 746 downwards.
CGCGGCGCTGCGCAGGCTGCCTGCGCTCGGCCTGGTAGCGTGCCAGCAGCCATGCACCCTGCGCAGTCGGCCCCATGCCTATCTGCGGCGTGAAGCCGAGCGCATGCACGCTGGTCCGTACCAGCCGGCACAATGCGAGCCGCCCGCGAAACGCGCGCAGGCTGGCGGTCACGTCGAGCAGCAGGCTGAACTCTTCCGCGAGCGCGACTTCCGGCGTGTATTGCAGCAGCGCGAGCGCGATGGCATCCAATGCTTCCCGTTCCCGCGTTGCATCGCGCTCATCCAGCAGCGCGTCGGGGCAAAGCGCCTGCACGCCGCCGCGCCGCATGCCGACGCATACGCCGCTGACGGCAGCCTGTCCGCTCATTGCCAGCACATGCCCGCGGTCGATGACCACATGTGGGCGTGGCTCACACCAGCGCGGCCGGAAGGCTTCGAGCGGCAGGCAGGGCAGATGGATACCGATCCAGGTGCGCATGGGAGAGCGGGAAAGATGTTGATGAGGAAGCGGGCAGGCCGTCCAGCGGCACGAAAAGCATGTCGTCGCGCTGCGGGCCGCGGCGCTTGACGATAGCGATGCCGATCCCGCCGCCGGCCGGGCGCAGCGCCAGCCGCAGCGGCGCGGGCGAGGGATTCTGTGCATCGGCGATCGGCCGCAGCATCCAGAACAGGGTTTGGCCGCCTTGTGCAGCCAGATGCAGGCGGCGCAGCGATTCCGCGCGGATTTGCGATTGCCACAACAGCAG
>JAEZVM010000059.1 GCA_023420795.1 Pseudomonadota bacterium | reverse complement strand
CGTCCTGCGCGCTGCAGGATGTGCTGGGCAGAGCCACGCAGGCTTATCTGAATGTCCTTAGCAGTGTTACCTTGGCAGACCTGTTGCGCAACAGCGAAAGCCTGCACAAGATCATCAAGATCAAATTTCACCCGAGGGAAAAGACGCAAGCAGCCTGAACGGCATTGCCTTGCCGTTCAAGCCGTCCCACCTTTCTCAAACCAGCTCGCAACGGATCGTCGCCGGTTCGTTACGCAATTTCTCCAGCAACTCCGTCGAAATTACTGCATCGACATCGGTTATTACATAGCCGATCGGCCCGCGCGTCTGTAGGTGCTGCGCGACGATATTGAGGCCCGCCTGCGCGAAATCCGCATTCATTCGCGCGATCACGCCTGGTTCGTTGCGATGCACATGCAATATTCGGCTTTTCGCCTCTTTCTCCACATGCGAAATTTCCGGGAAGTTCACCGCCCAGCGCGTGGTACCCGCCTTCAGATAACGCGCCAGCTTGTCCGAGACTTCACGGCCGATGTTTTCCTGCGCTTCTTCCGTGCTGCCACCGATATGCGGGGTCAGGATCACATTGTCCTGTCCGCGCAAGGGAGAAACAAACTCTTCCTTCTCGTTACGCGGTTCAACCGGAAACACGTCCAGCGCAGCGCCCGCTAATCTCTTTTCCCGCAGGGCGGCATCCAGCGCATCGATCTCCACCACCCCGCCGCGCGATGCATTGATCAGCACCGCAGTCGGCTTCATGCGGGCCAGGCGCTCGGCGGTAATCATGTTCGTCGTCGCGCTTCCTCCCGGCACGTGCAGGGTAATCACATCCGCCTGTTCCAGCAGCGCTTCCAGCGTGGCTGCCGGTTTCGCATTACCGAGCGGAAGCTTGCTTTCGACATCGTAGTACACCACCCGCATGCCGACGCTCTCGGCCAGAATGCCAACCTGCGCGCCGATATTGCCGTAGCCGATAATGCCCAATACCTTGTTCCGCACCTCGTAAGCGCCCTGCGCCGTCTTGTCCCAGAAACCGCGGTGGGTACGGGCATTCTTTTCCGGTATGCGGCGCAACAGCAGAATCGCCTGCGCAATCACCAGTTCCGCAACCGAGCGGGTATTTGAAAACGGTGCATTGAATACCGGGATACCCAGCGCCGCCGCTGCGGTCAAATCCACCTGATTGGTACCGATGCAGAAGCAGCCGATCGCCTTAAGCTGCGGCAAGGCTTTCAATGTGTCGCTGCTGATATGCGTTGCCGAACGGATTCCAACCGCGTCCGCATCGGCCAGCATTGTCTTCAGCTCTTCCGCCTTCAACGCGGTCGGAAGCTGCACGATGTCGGTAAAGCCCTCTGCTTTGAGGTGCTCCGCCGCGCTCGCATGGATTTTTTCAAGAAGAACGATTTTTGCCATTGCCTAGCCTCTTTAAAAGATTCAATTTAAATATATATTAAATTCAATATCCCTGCCGGGACGATCCATAACATTGGAGGCCGGATGCTGATTGACGAAAAATCCGCCGAAAAGGCGACGTTGGAAAGCGTTCTCAAGATTGAATGGTGGAGCGACAAACTCCTTACCTTTACGACCACGCGCCCGCCGAATTACTCCTTTACTGCAGGCCAGTATGCCCGCCTCGGGCTGCGGGACGATTGCGGCGTGATCTGGCGAGCCTATTCAATGACATCGGCGCCGAGTAAGAACTTCCTTGAGTTTTACGGAATCATCGTGCCGGGCGGACGTTTCACCGCGCGACTGAATGCTCTCAAACCGGGCGACCAGCTGCTGGTGGACAAACAAAGCTTCGGCTTCATGACGCCGAATCGCTTCGCCGATGGCGAAGACCTGTGGATGCTCGCCACCGGCACCGGCGTTGGGCCATATATTTCAATGCTACGAGATCCATACGTTTGGCAGAAATTTCGCAATCTCGTTCTGGTGCATTGCGTGCGTCATACCGACGAATTCGCCTATCGGGATCAACTGGAAATGCTGCGGCAGCAACCGCTTGTGCCTGCGTCAGCCCACCTGCAGATCATTCGCTCAACCACCCGGGAGCTGGCGGAAGCAAGCCGGCAAGCGCATTTGCATGGACGCATCACGGCGCTGCTCGAAAACGGTGAACTGGAAAAAGCCGCAGGCTTATCCGTCTCAACGGCCGCATCGCGAATCATGATGTGTGGGAACCCAGCCATGATCGAGGACATGCGGCATATTCTGCATCAGCGCGGCATGCGCCCGGATCGCCGTACGAATCCAGGGCATTTCGTCACCGAAAACTACTGGTAGCCTGCTTGTAGCGGCAGAAGCTTTTTACAAAAAAAAAGAGCCCGGATGAACCGGGCTCTTTGATACGCATTACCGCATCAGTTGAAGGCCTTGCCTTCCGCAGCAAGCTTCGCCAGCAGCGGCGCCGGCTTCCAGGCCTCGCCATGGCGCCCCTTCGCGTACTTCTCCATCGCCATTACGACATTCTGCAGGCCGACGGTGTCGGCATAGAACATCGGGCCGCCGCGGAACAGCGGGAAGCCATAACCCGTCAGATAGACCATGTCGATGTCGGACGCACGCTGCGCAATGCCCTCTTCCAGGATGTACGCCGCTTCATTGACCAGTGCATACACCAGGCGCTCGACGATTTCCTGGTCACTGATCTTGCGGCGCTCGATGCCGAGGTCGGCCGAGTGCTTGACGATCATGTCGTTGACCACCTGCGACGGATACGGCTTGCGGTCGCCCGGCTTATAGTCGTACCAGCCGGCGGACGTCTTCTGGCCGAAGCGCCCCATTTCGCACAGCAGGTCGGCGGTCTTCGAATAGGTCACCTCCGGCTTTTCGACGTAACGACGCTTGCGGATGTACCAGCCGATGTCATTTCCGGCAAGGTCGCCCATGCGGAACGGGCCCATCGCGAAGCCGAACTTCTCGATCGCCTTGTCCACCTGCTCCGGCAGGCAGCCCTCTTCCAGCAGGAAGCCGGCCTGTCGGCTGTACTGCTCGATCATGCGGTTGCCGATGAAGCCGTCGCACACACCGGATACGACGCCGGTCTTCTTGATCTTCTTCGACAATGCCAGCGAAGTGGCCAGAACATCCTTGCCGGTCTTTTCGCCGCGCACGATCTCCAGCAGCTTCATCACGTTGGCCGGGCTGAAGAAATGCAGGCCGATCACATCCTGCGGACGTTTGGTAAAGGAGGCAATCTTGTCCACGTCCAGCGTCGAAGTATTGGATGCGAGGATCGCGCCCTGCTTCATCACTTCATCGAGCTTCTTGAACACCTGTTCTTTCACGCCGATATCCTCGAACACCGCTTCCACGACGATATCTGCCTGGCCGATCTCCTCATAGGACAAGCTACCCTTGATCAGGCCAACACGCTGCTCGAACTTCTCCGGCGTGAGCTTGCCCTTCTTCATCGTGTTTTCGTAGTTCTTGTGAATGGTCGCCAGGCCCTTGTCCAGCGCTTCCTGCTTCATTTCCAGGATCGTGACCGGGATGCCGGCATTGGCAAAGTTCATCGCAATGCCGCCGCCCATCGTGCCGGCGCCAATAACTGCCGCCGACTTGATCTGGCGAATCGGCGTATCTTCCGGAACATCCGGGACCTTGCTCGCGGCACGCTCACCAAAGAACGCATGGCGCAACGCCTTCGATTCCGTGGTCTGAACCAGCTCGGTAAACAGCTCACGCTCGAACTTGATGCCGTCGTCAAATTTCTTCGTAACAGCCGCAGCAACCGCTTCAACGCACTTCAGAGGCGCCGGGAACGGGCCGGCCATCGCCTTGACAGTGTTGCGCGAGAACTGCAGGAAGCCTTCATGATTCGGATAATCGATCTTGATGTCGCGTACCTTCGGCAGCGGGCGCACATCAGCAACCTTGTTGGCGAACGCGATCGCCGCTTCCATCAGATCACCTTCGACCACTTCGCTGAACAACGCGGTCTTCGCCAGTTTCTCCGACGGCACGGGGTTGCCGGACACGATCATGTTCAGGCCCATTTCCAAGCCCAATACACGCGGCAGGCGCTGCGTGCCGCCTGCGCCTGGCAGGATGCCGAGTTTCACTTCGGGCAGTGCGATCTGCGCGCCCTTTGCGGCGATCCGGTAGTTGCAACCGAGCGCCAGTTCCAGGCCGCCGCCCATGCAGACGGTGTGGATCGCGGCAACGACCGGCTTGGTCGAGTTCTCGACGACGTTGATGACCGTGTGCAGCGTCGGCTCCGCAAGCGCCTTCGGCGAGTTGAATTCCTTGATGTCTGCGCCGCCGGAGAATGCCTTTCCGGCGCCGGTAATGACCACTGCCTTGACGGTATCGTCGTTTAGCGCTTTCTTCATGCCTTCGACAATCGCCGTGCGCGTTGCGTGGCCCAGACCGTTAACCGGTGGATTGTTGAGCGTAATGACGGCAACCGCGCCGTTGACCTTGTATTCGGCAGTCATATATCTCTTCCTTTTAAATTAGACGTCTGCAG
>JAEZVM010000056.1 GCA_023420795.1 Pseudomonadota bacterium | reverse complement strand
CCGAGACGGCTGCCGCGAAACCGGCGCCGGCGGTGAAGGCGAAACCTGAACCGAAGGCAAAGCCGGAAGCGGAGCAGAAGGAGAAGCCGAAGAAGGCCAAGCTGGTCCGTGACAGCTTCACCATGCCGGAAGCGGAATACGCGGTTCTCGGCGAGGTGAAGAAGGCTTGCCTGAAGGCCGGCATCGAGGTGAAGAAGAGCGAGCTGTTGCGTGTCGGCGTGGCGCTGATCCGCCAGCTCGATACCGCGAAGCTGAAGGAAATCCTGGCCGGGCTCCCAGCGCTGAAGGCCGGTCGGCCAAAGAAAAGCAAGTAAGCCCGAGAGCCGTAACAGGCTCTGCTATATAACCGGGGGCGCGCTCCCGGTTTTTCCACTGTTGCAGTGTCACGGAACAGACACGCGCCTGTCATTTGGATGAAGTAATCCGCGGCTACGCTGCATTCGTCGAAACAACGAGGACGACGAATGCGACTACTGACCACCGCCGCCGATGCCAACCCCGGTTTCCCCAAACTTTCCCTGAGTCTGGCCACCACGCACGAGGAAGTGCGCGAGGTGCAGCGCCTGCGCTACAAGGTCTTCATCGACGCGATGGGACTGACCGCGCTGGCCAACGACGACGGTCTCGATGCCGACGAATTCGATGCTTACTGCGAGCACCTGATCGTTCGCGACTCGCGCACGCTCAAGGTGGTCGGCACCTACCGGCTGCTCGGCCCCGCTGGCGCGCGCCAGCTCGGCCGCTTTTACTCGGAAAACGAGTTCGATCTCGGCCGCCTGAGGCATCTGCGCAACAGCATCGTCGAAGCGGGACGCGCCTGCATCCATCCGGACTACCGTAGTGGCGGCGTGATCATGCTGCTGTGGGCCGGCCTGGCTGCCTACATGCAGCGCGAACGCTGCGAATACCTGATCGGCTGCGCCAGCATCAGCCTTGCCGACGGCGGGCATAACGCAGCGGCGATTTATCACGCGCTGACGGACATCCAGCATGCGCCCGCCGAATACCGGGTGACGCCGCATGTGCCGTTCCCGATTCACGAACGCGATTCTGGTCATGCGCCCCAGGTGCCGCCGCTGCTCAAGGGCTACCTGCGCAGCGGCGCCTGGGTCTGCGGCGAACCAGCCTGGGACGCCGATTTCCATTCCGCCGATCTGTTCCTGCTGATGCCGCTGGCTCGGCTGGACGGACGGTATGCCCGCCACTACCTGAAAGAGTCGAGGCCGCTATGAAGCCCGGTGACAACTTCCTGGATGCGCAATTCATGAAAGCCTTGCACGGCAAGCGGCCGGCAAGAAAATTCAGAACCATCTGGATCTCGGATGTCCATCTCGGCACCACCGGTTGCCAGGCGGCGCGCCTGCTGGAATTCCTGCAGCAGACGGAGTCCGAGACACTGTACCTGGTCGGCGACATCATCGACGGCTGGCAACTGAAGCGCCGCTGGTACTGGGACCAGACGCACAACAACGTGGTGCAGAACGTGCTGAAGAAGGCGAAGAAGGGCACCCAGGTGATTTTCGTGCCCGGCAATCACGACGAGTCGGTGCGGCAGTTCATCGACCTCGATTTCGGTGGCATTCGCGTGCGCGACGAGCTGGTGCACGTGACGGCGCAGGGCAAGCGCATGCTGGTGCTGCACGGCGACCGCTTCGACGGCGTGATCGCCTGCGCCAAGTGGCTCGCCTACGTCGGCGACAGCCTGTACACGATGATCCTGAAGTTCAACCAGGTCTTCAATTACTGGCGTGCCCGCGCCGGACTGCCGTACTGGTCGCTGTCGCAGTACCTGAAGCTGAAGGTGAAGAACGCGGTCAGTTACATCACCTCGTTCGAGCAGGCGCTGGCGGCCGAGGCGCGCAGGAAGGGCGTCGATGGCGTGATCTGCGGCCATATCCACAAGCCCGAGATTCGGGATATCGACGGCATCACCTACTGCAACGACGGCGACTGGGTGGAAAGCCTGTCCGCGCTGGTCGAGGAATATTCCGGCGAACTGCGCCTCGTGACATGGCAGGAGATCGTAACGCGTCCTGTGCACGCCATTCCGGAGGCGCGGTCCGACATGCCGGTATCGGTATCGTGACCGCCGGGGCTGCCGGAAAGAAAATACTGCTGCTGAGCGTCTCGGCCGGCGCCGGCCATGTACGTGCGGCGGAAGCGATCCGCAGTCACGCGACCCTCCATCATCCCAGTACGACGGTCGTCCACCGGGATGTCATGGATTTCGTGCCGAGCTGGTTCCGGCGGCTGTATACCGACTTCTATCTCCATATCGCAGATCGGTACCCGGCACTCTGGGGGCATCTATATGCGACGGCCGACAAGGCTCGGCCTGCCAGCATTGCCAACCGCCTGCGGCGTAGCGTGGAGCGGCTGAGCACGCGCCGACTGCGGCAAGAGATTGACTCATTCCAGCCGGACGCCATCATCTGCACGCATTTCCTGCCGGCGGAGCTTCTTGCACATATGGCGGGCGAAGGGCGCCTGTCCTGTCCCGTCTGGGTGCAGGTGACGGACTTCGATCTGCACCGGCTCTGGGTGCAGCTGAATATCGCCGGCTATTTCGCTGCCAGCGAGGAAGTCGCGTACCGCATGCGCGCGTACGGCATCTCGCCGCAAGCCATTCACACGACCGGCATTCCGATCATGCCGGTATTTGCCCATGCGCCCGATCGCGAGGAGTGCGCGGCGGAGTTCGGGCTGGACCCGGCGCGCATGACGGTGCTGCTGATGGGCGGCGGCGCGGGGCTCGGCAGCCTCGACAGCGTGGCGGCGCGGCTGCTGGCGCTGGACGAGGATTTCCAGCTGATCGCGCTTGCCGGAAAGAACGCCAGAACGCTGGCCGCATTGCAGGCGCTGGCAGCACGATATCCGGGGCGGCTGCGGCCGCAGGGCTTTACCGATCGCGTGGAACGGCTGATGGCCTGCGCCGATCTGGCGGTCACCAAGCCGGGCGGATTAACGAGCTCCGAATGCTTGGCGATGGGCCTGCCGATGATCGTCAATTCGCCGATTCCGGGGCAGGAAGAACGCAACGCCGATTTCCTGCTGGAGCAGGGCGCAGCGCTCAAGGCCTGCAATGCGGCGGCGCTCGAATACCGCATCCGCCTGCTGCTGCGGCATCCATCCAGATTGGCTGCGATGCGCGAAAGAACGAAGGCGCTCAGATGCCCCGGAGCGGCAGGCGAAGTGCTGAACCGCGTGTTGAGGGGGTGACGCCATTCGGACGGCGATGCTGCCTGTTGTCATAAGTGAACTAATGACAGGCCTTCCCGCTCGAATTGAATGGAAAACTTTCAATTCGACAAAACAACAATGCACGAACAAGAGCAGGCCGTTCAACTGGCCCGGACACGCAGGCTGGCGACCGGCTTGCTGTTGGCAATGGCCGTACTCTTTGTCGTCACCCGCCTGTTGCAGCCGCGCTATCCCTGGCTCTCCTTCGTGTCCGCGTTCGCCGAAGCGGCGATGGTCGGCGCACTGGCGGACTGGTTCGCGGTGACGGCACTGTTCCGTTCTCCGCTCGGCTTGCCGATTCCGCATACAGCCATCATTCCTAGAAACAAGGATCGTATCGGTGACAGCCTGTCGAATTTTCTCGAACACAATTTCATGACGCAGGAAATCATTCGGGCGGAATTGCGCTCGATTGACTTTGCTGGTGCTGCAGCGGCTTGGCTGGCGCAGCCAGAAAACAGCCGTGGGATTGCGCGGCAAATCGTGCGCAGTATTCCTTCCCTGTTGCGCGTGGTCGAGGATGAGGATGTGCGGCAGTTTATGCACAACCGGCTAAGCGCTGCGCTGCAGCAGGCGAAGTTCGCGCCGGCGATTGCCGAGGTGCTAAAGGTCCTGGTCGCCAGTAATCATCATCAGGCGCTGTTCAATCATATGATCGCGATGGCGGCGAACGCGCTGGAGCACAACAAGCCATACATCCGCTGGAAGATCCACGAAAACAGTCCGCGCTGGATGCCGAAGGCGATCGATGACCGGTTCTATGCGCGCATCCTCGATGCGCTGCAGAGCACGCTGGATGAAATGCGCGACGAGGACAGCGAGTGGCGCATGCGTTTCCACCGCATGACGGACGAGTTCATTGAAAACCTGAAGACATCGCCGGAATACGAAGAGAAACTGGCGGCGGTTCTGGGCGACGTGCTCGGTCATCCACTGGTGCGCAACTACACCATCGAGGTGTGGCACGACATCAAGTCGCGTTTGGTGGCCGATGCCGGATCACCGGATTCGCAGATGGCCGCCAAGCTGGAAGGAACGCTCTCCGCTTTCAGCAACGACCTGCTGCGCGACGAGAGGGTGCAGCGCAAGCTGAACCAGTGGATCAGGATTTTCGCGACTGAGGCGATCGTCGCCCGCCGCGAAATGATCGCCGACCTGGTGGCACGCGTGATTCGCAAATGGGATGCGGAGACGATGTCGCGCAAGCTGGAACTGCATGTTGGCAAGGACCTGCAATACATCCGCATCAACGGCACGCTGGTCGGCGGGCTGGTCGGTTTGCTGCTGCATGCGGTGTCGCTGATGCTGTGAAGACGGGTGTGGTCGTTCATGGCTCGTCGTTACTCCCCTGATCCTGTCATTCCGAACGCCGTGCGGAATCTCATGTCTGTGCTGCTACGGCTGCTGGAGATTCCTCACTGCGTTCGGAATGACAGAGGGGAGGTGGACTTTATTTTCCCACCAGTTCCGGACCGAGCACCGCCTTCAGATAATTCCCCTGCGCCTCGCCGTCCCCCTTGCGCACGATCCAGCAGATGCTGCCCTTGCGTAGCGTCCAGTCGTGCTCCTCGCCCGAAATAAGCAGCGATGCCACATGCCCGAGCGTCGGCTGATGGCCGACGATCAGCACCGGCTCGCGGCCGTCGGGCCAGCGCACGGCCTCCAGGATCGCTTCGGCGCTGCTATCGGTCGCCAACGCCGCGTGCGTCTTGAACTTGCGCCCGAGCGCTTCGGCGGTCTGCACGGTGCGCACGGCAGGGCTAGAAAGAATCCTGCAGGTGTCCGGCAAAATGCGGTCCAGCCATTCGGCCATTTTTTCCGCCTGCCTGCGGCCCTTCGCGGTCAGTGCTCTTGCCTCGTCAGGCAGGTCCGGTCCGCCCGGTTCGGCTTCTGCGTGGCGCCAGAGAATCAGTTCCATGTTGCCTCCAGTGTTCCCAGTGTCTGCGCGAGATACTGCTGCGCGGAGAAAGCCGCCTGCCTGCCGCGCGGCTTGCGCTTGTGATAGCTGCCGTCGGATGCCAGTTCCCATGCATTGACGTTGTCCTTCAGATAGGGATTCAGCCCCTGCGTGATGATCTGCTGCTTCAGCGCCTTGTCCAGCACAGGAAATGCCACTTCGATACGCCGGAACAGATTGCGGTTCATCCAGTCGGCGCTGGCGAGATGCACATCATGCTTCAGGTCGTTGCGGAAATAATAGATGCGGCTGTGCTCCAGGAAACGCCCGACGATGGAACGCACCCGAATATTTTCCGACAGTCCGCGCACGCCGGGCCGCAAGGCACAGGCGCCGCGCACGATCAGGTCGATCTTTACGCCGTCGGACGACGCCGCATACAGCGCGCGGATCACGGATTCATCCAGCAGCGCATTCATCTTCGCGATGATGCGGGCAGGGCGTCCTTGGCGCGCGATCGCCGCTTCATTGCGGATCGCCCTGATCACTTCTTTCTGCAGCGCGAACGGTGCCAGCCAGAGATAGCTGAGTTTCTTCGGCTTGGTCAGGCTGGTCAGGTGAATGAAAATCTCGTTGACTTCGGCGGTCAACGCGGGGTGCGCGGTCAGCAGGCCGAAATCGGTATAGAACTTGGTTGTGGTCGGATGATAATTGCCGGTGCCGAGATGCGCGTAGTGGTGCAGTGTGCCGCCCTCGCGCCGCAATACCAGCGCCAGCTTCGCATGCGTCTTCAGCCCGACCACGCCATAGACCACCTGTGCGCCGGCGCGCTCGAGCCGCTCGGCCCAGTTGATGTTCGCTTCCTCGTCGAAGCGCGCCATCAGTTCGACGATGACGGTGACTTCCTTGCCGCGCTGCGCAGCGGCGATCAGCGATTCCATCAGTGTCGAGTTCATGCCGGTGCGATAGATGGTCTGCTTGATCGCGACCACATTCGGATCGACTGCCGCCGACCGGATGAATTCCACCACTGGCTGGAACGACTGGAAGGGATGGTGCAGCAGTACGTCGCGCTTCTTCAGCAGCGAGAACATGTCACCGTCGGCGAGTAAGGCCGGCAATCCGGGCGAGAATGGCGGAAAGTGCAGCGTCGGCTGCTGTACGTTGTGGATCAGCTCCAGCAGTCGCACCATGTTCACCGGCCCGTCCACCGCATACAGCCGGCTTTTATCGATGGAAAACTGGTTGAGCAGGAAATCGGCCAGATGCGGCGGGCAATTGCGTGCGACCTCGAGCCGCACGGCGAACCCGAACTGCCGGCTCTGCAATTCAGTCTGCAAGGCCTGGCGCAGATTCTTTACCTCTTCTTCATCGACCCACAGATCGCTGTTGCGCGTGACCCGGAATTGGGAATAGGCAATCACTTCCCGTCCGGTAAACAAGTCGGCGATATGTGCATGAATAATCGACGAGAGCAGACAAAACGAGATGCCGTTTTTCGACAGCTCATCCGGCAGCCGTATGACGCGCGGCAATACGCGCGGTGCTTTCAAGATAGCAATCCCTGTGCCGCGCCCGAACGCATCTTTGCCGGACAGCTCGACGATGAAATTCAGACTCTTGTTAACTACTTGCGGAAAAGGATGCGCGGGATCGAGCCCGATCGGCGTCAGCAGAGGTCGCACTTCCTTGTCGAAATATTCCTTGACCCACGCGCGCTGCGCATCGTTGCGCTCCTGATGGCGGAGCAGATGAATGCCGTTTGCCGATAACTGCGGCAGGATTTCTTCATGTAGCAGTTCATATTGTCTTGCAACAATCTGATGGCATTCGACGCTGGTCCGGCTCAAGGCGGCAGCCAGCGCCGGCGGATCCGCCTGCACGCCGTCCATGCGGTTATGCGCAAGCAGGCTGGCAATTCTTACCTCGAAAAACTCATCCAGATTGCTGCTGACGATGCAGAGATAACGCAATCTTTCCAGTAGGGGAAGGTTCCTGTCTTCGGCCTGCGCCAGCACGCGGCGGTTGAAGGCAAGCTGCGACAGTTCTCGGTTGAGATAGATGCCTTCCTGCGATACAGGCGAGGGAATGGGTTTTCCTTTTTTTGTCTTTCTGTTCATGTGATAGATGATTCCTGGGGGCACTCTCTCGGGAGTGTATGGTGCCTGTGTGACAATCTAATGACATGGAATCAGAGGGCTCGGCACTTTATGACATGCTCGTTTGTCAGTGTCATAAAGCCGTCACAATTGCTGGCTACAGTTCGCACTGTCTCACTTTGACAACCTTTCATGGAGCAGATATGCGACTGAACAAATTCCTGGCATCGGTAGCTGTGGCAGCCGGTTCCGCCATCGTGTTTTCTTCCGCAGTGGCCGCCGATATCACCGGCGCAGGCGCGACCTTCCCGTATCCGATCTATGCGAAATGGGCCGAGGAGTACAAGAAGGCCAGCGGCAACGGCCTGAACTACCAGTCGATCGGATCCGGCGGCGGCATTAAGCAGATCAAGGCCAAGACCGTCGATTTCGGCGCGTCCGACATGCCGCTGAAGGCGGAAGACCTGGATAAGGAAGGCCTGATGCAATTCCCGGCCATCATGGGCGGCGTGGTGCCGGTCGTGAACCTGGAGGGAGTGGCTCCCGGCCAGCTGAAGCTGTCGGGCCAGGTGCTGGGCGACATCTATCTTGGCAAGATCACCAAATGGAACGCCCCGGAAATCGCCTCACTGAACGCGGGTGTCAAGCTGCCGGCTGAGGAAATCACCGTCGTGCACCGTGCCGACGGTTCCGGCACGTCCTTCGTCTTCACTGATTACCTGTCCAAGGTCAATCCGGAATTCAAGGACAAGGTCGGTGCGGGTACGGCGGTCAAGTGGCCGGTCGGCGTGGGCGGCAAGGGCAATGAAGGCGTCGCGGCCAACGTACAGCGCATCAAGAATTCGATCGGCTATGTCGAATACGCCTATGCGAAGCGCAACAAGATCGCGCATACGCAGCTGAACAACCGTGATGGCCAGTTCGTCCAGCCGGATGACGAAACCTTCAAAGCAGCCGCCGCCGGTGCCGACTGGGCCAAGACCCCGGGCTTCGCAATCGTGCTGACCAATCAGCCGGGCAAGGCTGCATGGCCGATGACCAGCGCATCCTTCATCCTGATGCACAAGACGCAGGCCGATGCAGCGAAGGGCAAGGAAGTGCTGAAGTTCTTCGACTGGGCATTCAAGAACGGCGGCGCGATGGCGACCGAGCTGGAATATGTCGCGATGCCGGCCCCGGTAGTCAAGCTGGTGCAGGACGCATGGAAGTCGCAGCTGAAGGATGCTTCCGGCAAGGCAGTCTGGTAATCCATTGCACAGCAGTCAAGTATCTCCAGGCGGGCGTCCCGATGTGTGCTTCTCAGGCGGCGTCGGGGCGCAGCCTCAATTGCCTTTATTGCCCCTCGTGGCATCCGGCTTATGAATGCAAATTCTTCCTCGATAGTGGCGCGCATTACAAATAGCGAACAGAAAGTCATTGAACAGCAAGCCGCTGCCAAGGCGATGGTTTCCACCATGCGCATGCAGCGGCTTCAGGATTTTCTGTTCCATAAAATCACGCTTCTTTTTGCGCTGAGCGTGCTGGTGGTCCTGGTCGGGATCATCATCTCCCTCATCATCGGTGCCTGGCCGGCATTCAAGGAATTCGGCCCGGCCTTCATCACTACCATTGAATGGGATCCGGTCAACGATCAGTATGGCGCTCTGATCGCCATCGTTGGCACCGTCGCGACCTCGGTGATTGCGCTGCTGATCGCTTTCCCGATCAGTTTCGGAATTGCGCTGTTTCTGACCGAAATCTGCCCGGCCGCTTTGCGCAGGCCGCTCGGCACCGCCGTTGAATTGCTGGCCGGCGTGCCGAGCATCATTTACGGCATGTGGGGCCTCTTCATCTTTGCGCCGCTGTTCGGCGACTACATCCAGCCGATACTGCGCAAGACGCTGGGACAGTTGCCGGTAATCGGGCAATTGTTCACCGGCCCGATGATGGGCATCGGTATTCTGACCGCCGGCCTGATTCTCGCCGTGATGATCATCCCCTTCATCGCATCGGTGATGCGAGACGTGTTCGAGATCGTCCCGGCGGTGTTGAAGGAATCGGCCTACGGGCTTGGCTGCACCCGGTGGGAAGTGGTGCGCAAGGTAGTGCTTCCTTACACCAAAACCGGCGTGGTCGGCGGCGTGATGCTAGGCCTTGGCCGCGCGCTCGGCGAAACCATGGCGGTCACGTTCGTGATCGGCAATGCGCACAAACTGTCATGGTCCTTGTTCGCGCCCGGCAACAGCATTGCTTCCACGCTGGCGAATGAATTCGCCGAAGCCGAATCGACGCTGCATGTGTCCTCGCTGTTCGCGCTCGGTCTGATCCTGTTTGTCATTACCTTCATCGTGCTGTCCGCAGCCAAGCTCATGCTGATGGGCATGTCTCGCAAAGAAGGAGCAAAGTCATGAATTCTCCGATGAATCCTGTCTATCGCAGGCGCCTGTGGATGCACCGTTTCGGCATTGCGCTGTCCGTGCTGGCAATGGCCGTCGGCCTGTTCTTCCTCGGCTGGATCCTGTTCACGCTGCTGGTCAAGGGTGTCGGCGCGCTCAGCCTGTCGATCTTCACCGAAACCACGCCCGCGCCCGGCAGCGATGGCGGCGGCCTGATGAATGCGATTGTCGGCAGTCTGCTGATGGTGGGGGCGGCAACGCTGATCAGCACGCCGGTCGGCATCTTCGCCGGTATGTATCTGGCCGAGTACGGCGAAGAAAGCTGGGTGGCGCAAGTGACGCGCTTCGTTACCGACATCATGCTGTCGGCGCCGTCAATCGTAATCGGCCTGTTCGTGTATGCAATCTATGTCGCGAACGTGAAGCACTTCTCCGGCTGGGCCGGCACCTTCGCGATCTCGCTGATCGCGATTCCGGTCGTGGTGCGCACCACCGACAATATGTTGAAGCTGGTGCCGAACAGCCTGCGCGAAGCGGCGTTCTCGCTCGGCGCACCTCGCTGGAAGGTGGCGATGATGGTGCGCCTACGTGCGGTCAAGGCCGGCGTGGTCACCGGCGTGCTGCTGGCTGTTGCGCGCATCTCCGGCGAAACCGCACCGCTCTTGTTCACAGCGCTGAACAACCAGTTCTACAGCGCCAACATGAATGCGCCAATGGCGAATCTGCCGGTCGTGATCTTCCAGTTCGCGATGAGCCCGTATGAAAACTGGCGTGCGCTCGCATGGGGCGGCGCGCTGCTGATCACCTTTGGCGTGCTGGCTCTGAACATCCTGTCGCGCACGCTGTTCAGCCAGAAAGTTCCGAATTGATATGAATACTCAGACGACATCAATGCAGCAGAAAACCACGCTCGAAATCTCCGATCTCAATTTCTATTACGGTAATTTTCAGGGCCTGAAAAACATCAACCTGAACATCCATGAAAAGAAGGTCACCGCCTTCATCGGTCCGTCCGGCTGCGGCAAATCGACGTTGCTGCGCACGCTGAACCGCATGTACGACCTGTACCCCGGCCAGCGTGCCGAGGGCAAGATCATGTACAACGGCCGCAATATCCTCGATCCCGGGCAGGATGTGAACATGCTGCGCGCGAAGGTCGGCATGGTGTTCCAGAAGCCGACGCCGTTTCCGATGTCGGTCTATGAGAACATCGCGTTCGGCGTGCGCCTGTACGAGAACCTGTCGAAGGGCGCGATGGATGAGCGCGTCGAATGGGCGCTGAAGAAGGCGGCGCTGTGGGAAGAGGTCAAGGACAAGCTCAACAAGAGCGGCCTGTCGCTGTCCGGCGGCCAGCAGCAGCGGCTGTGCATTGCGCGCGGCGTGGCGGTCAAGCCCGACGTGCTGCTGCTGGACGAGCCGACCTCGGCGCTGGACCCGATTTCGACGGCGAAGATCGAGGAACTGATCGCTGAACTAAAAGAGGATTACACCATCACCATCGTCACGCACAACATGCAGCAGGCTGCGCGCTGTTCGGACTATACCGCCTACATGTACCTGGGCGAGCTGGTGGAGTTCGGCGAGACCGACCAGATTTTCATGAACCCGGCGAAGAAGGAAACGCAGGACTACATCACCGGCCGTTTTGGTTGAACACCGACCGCCCGACGAATATACGAAATCAAGGAAGGAGAACCCCATGCCAGGCGATCACTCTTCAAAGCAGTACGACATGGATCTCGAATCGATCCGCTCCAAGGTGCTGCAGATGGGCGGACTGGTGGAGAGCCATTTCAGCGACGCGGTCACCGCTTTCCGCACCGGCAATATCCCGCAGGCGGAACAGGTGATCAAGGCCGACGAGGCTGTCAATCGCCTCGAAGTCACGCTCGACGACACATGCAGCCATCTGATCGTCAAGCGCCAGCCGGCGGCGAACGACCTGCGCACCGTCATGGCCACCCTCAAGGTGATTACCGATCTCGAGCGCATCGGCGACGAGGCGACCAAGATCGCGCGCGTCGCCAAAGGATTGCACGAGCGCGGAACGGTCGGCGTGCTGAACCACTATGAATCGATCCGTGTGATCGCGGCCAATGCTGCCAGCCACCTGCATGATGCGCTGGACGCCTTTGCGCGGCTGGACGACAGGCAGGCTGCAAAGCTCATCAGCCAGGACGATGTCATCGACCATGAGTTCCGTTCCATCATGCGCACCATGATCACCTTCATGATGGAAGATCCGCGCACCATTTCCGCGGCCTTGGATACACTATGGGTGGCGAAGGCGATCGAGCGCATTGGCGACCATGCGACGAACATCGCCGAATATGTCGTTTATATTGTCGGCGGCAAGGATATCCGCCATTCCGATCAGCTCCAGAGCAAAACCGATAATGCACGTTGAGCATGTCCATCGATAAAACCACCATCCTGATTGTCGAAGACGAGCCGTCGATCGTCGAACTGGTTGCATTCACCCTCAAGGAAGCCGG
>JAEZVM010000266.1 GCA_023420795.1 Pseudomonadota bacterium | reverse complement strand
TGGCGGACCTGCGCGCGGAACTTGATGTATGCGTGATCATCAGTGCATTGCGCATCGCCATGTGTCAGTACGAGGCTATGGCCGGCAATGGTGGTAACGAACGGATCGGGCAGAAGTGCGAGGCCTGCAGCCTGCGCAAAGTCTTGCCCGACGAGGAAATCGCGATTGCCGGCAATCCAGAATACTTCCGCGCCGGCATTGCTGATTTTGCGTAGCGCGCCAGCGATTTCTGCGTTGTACGGCGTGACAAGATCATCGTCGCCCGCCCAGTATTCGAAAAGATCGCCGAGCAGATATAACTGGCGGGTTCCGGCTGCATTGCGATGTAAGAAATCGAGAAACGCCTGCGTCGTACGCGGCAGCGAGGTTTGCAGATGCACGTCCGAAACAAAAAGCGCAACCGGTTCCGGTTGCGCTGCGTTTGCGACTGTCTGCGGGGTGTTCGACTCAGGCATGCAGAATCGTGGTCAGACCACTTCGGCTTTTTCGATGACGACGTTTTCAACCGGCACATCCGAGTGCATGCCGGCACGCGTGGTCTTGACGGACTTGATCTTGTCAACCACGTCGGTACCTTCCACGACCTTGCCGAACACGCAATAACCCCAGCCGTCCTGTCCCGGATAGTCGAGGAAGCCGTTGTTCTTCACGTTAATGAAGAATTGTGCAGATGCGGAGTGCGGTGCCGAGGTACGTGCCATCGCGATCGTGTAGGGCTCGTTCTTCAGGCCGTTCTTTGCCTCGTTCTCGATCGGATCATTGGTCGGCTTCTGTTTCATGCCCGGTTCGAAGCCGCCGCCCTGGATCATGAACCCATCGATCACGCGATGGAATATGGTGCCGTCGTAGTGACCGGCACGTACATACGACAGGAAGTTTTCAACGGTCTTCGGTGCCTTTTCGGCGTCGAGTTCGAGCTTGATCGTGCCGTGGTTGGTGGTGAGGATGACAGCCATGGTAGTCCTTATTGGTTAAATTATTTGATGATGGATGCGGATTCGATCACGACTGATTTGGACGGAACGTCCCGATACATGCCACTGTTGACGGTTTCGACCGCCTTGATCTTGTCAACGACCTCGGTGCCCTTGACGACCTTGCCGAACACCGCGTATCCCCAGCCATCCTGGCCCGGGTAGTCGAGGAAGCTGTTGTTCTTCACGTTGATGAAGAACTGCGCCGAAGCGGAGTGCGGTGCGGCAGTGCGCGCCATCGCAACCGTGTAAGGCTCGTTCTTCAAGCCGTTCTTTGCCTCATTCTCGATCGGCGCATTGGTCGGCTTTTGTTTCATGTCCTTGTCGAAGCCACCGCCCTGGATCATGAAGTTGTTGATCACGCGATGGAAGATGGTGCCGTTGTAATGGCCGCTCTTGACGTACTGCATGAAATTTTCGACGCTCTTTGGTGCCTTCTCAGGATAAAGCTCCAGCACGATTTCGCCCATGTTGGTCTTCAGCGAAACCTGCGGATTGTCGGCTGCATGTGCGCCGAGGAGCGTGCCGCTCAAGGACAGGGCTGCCATCAGGTGCATGAAATGCCGGCGTGGATGGTGCATTGCTGGTTCTCCTTTGCTCTTTACAGCGAATGGTTGTTTGTGTATCTTCCTTGTCCCTTTGCTGGAGGGGGCGGTTTTTCATCAATGTTATACTGCAGCGAAACCGTGGATTTTATCAAAATAAGCATGACATAAGGTTTCGGCCACCTTGTTGCAGTACGTTATTCGCATGCTGCAGGAAGATCCTCCCCAGCTGCGCAAGCGTCCCGCAAAACTCCTAGCCGAAACGGAAACTCACCCATGACTGCCATCAAGATCTACAACACGCTTGCGCGTGAAAAGCAGACATTTGTTCCCCTGCAGGCCGGCAAGGTTCGCATGTATGTGTGCGGAATGACCGTGTACGACTATTGCCACCTCGGGCATGCGCGCGTGATGGTGGTATTCGACATGGTGCAGCGCTGGCTGCGGGCATCGGGCCTTGATGTTACTTATGTCCGCAACATCACTGACATCGATGACAAGATCATCAAGCGCGCGGTAGAAAATGGCGAATCGATTTCTCAACTGACGCAGCGCTTCATCAAGGCGATGGACGACGACGCTGCCGCGCTCGGCGTGCAGAAACCCGATCATGAGCCGCGCGCGACGCAATATGTGCCACAGATGCTCGGGCTGATTGGAAAGCTTGAGCGCAACGGCTTGGCCTACAAGGCGGCCGATGGCGATGTCAATTATTCGGTGCGCGATTTCCCTTCCTACGGCAAGCTTTCCGGTAAGTCGCTGGACGACCTGCGCGCAGGCGAACGTGTCGAACTGAACACCGGCAAGCGTGATCCGCTCGACTTCGTGCTGTGGAAGGCCGCGAAGGAGTCGGAGCCCGATGAGGTCAAGTGGGATTCGCAGTGGGGCAAGGGTAGGCCGGGCTGGCATATCGAATGTTCTGCAATGAGCTGCGAGCTGCTCGGTGAGCAGTTCGACATTCACGGCGGCGGCGAGGACCTGCAGTTTCCGCACCATGAGAACGAAATCGCACAGTCGGAAGGCGCGCATCAACATCCGTTCGTGAACTACTGGATGCACAACGGTTTCATCCGCGTCGATAACGAGAAGATGTCCAAGTCGCTTGGCAACTTCTTCACCATCCGCGATGTGCTGAAAAAATACGATCCGGAAGTGGTGCGCTTCTTCATTTTGCGCGCGCACTATCGGAGTCCACTGAATTATTCGGATGTGCATCTTGACGATGCCAAGCATGCGTTGACTCGCTTGTATACCGCGCTGAAGGATGTCGCGCCCGATACGCTGCCGCTGGATCGCGACGAGCCGCACGCAGTGCGTTTTGCCGATGCAATGAATGATGACTTCAATACGCCGGTAGCGATAGCGGTGCTGTTCGAGCTTGCCAATGAAGTCAATAAGAGCAAATCCGCTGCGCTGGCGCGCCAGCTAAAGAGTCTTGCGGAGACGATCGCCCTGCTGCAGCGCGCGCCACAGGAATTCCTGCAGGCAGGTCCAGTCGAGCAGGGTGGCTATTCCGAGGAATCCATCGCAGCGCAAATCGAAGCCAGGACAGCGGCGAAAAGAGCGAAGAATTTTGCCGAGGCCGACCGTATTCGCGCCGAGCTTCTTGCCAATGGCATCGTCCTTGAAGACAAGCCGGGCGGCGTGACCGAATGGCGAAGGGCGTAGGCGGCATGGCAACGCCTCGACAAGCGGCCGGCATCGTCTGCGCACCGACCTACTGGCATGATGCGAAGGAGGAGCTGATGAAGCGCGACCGCATCATGCGCAAGCTCATTCCGCAATTTGGCGACATGCATCTGACCGGGCGCAGCGAGGCATTTGTCACCTTGGCCAGATCGGTGGTCAGTCAGCAGATCTCGGTGAAGGCGGCGGACGCGGTCTGGCAGCGCCTGATTGAAGTGTGCCCGAAATGCACGCCAGCGCAGATCCTCAAGGCCGGCCCGGAAAAGCTGGCTGCGTGCGGCTTGTCGAAACGTAAAGCCGAATACGTCATCGATCTCGCCGAACACTTCAAGGCAAAGCGTGTACATGCCGACAAGTGGGTCGAGATGGATGACGAGGAGGTGATTGCGGAGCTCATTCAAATTCGCGGCATCGGTCGCTGGACAGCGGAGATGTTTTTGATATTTAATCTGCTCCGGCCGAATATTTTGCCTTTGGACGATCTTGGATTACTCAAAGGTATTAGCATTAACTATTTTTCCGGCGAGCCGGTTTCGCGCAGCGATGCGCGCGAAGTTGCCGCCAACTGGGAGCCGTGGCGTACCGTCGCGACCTGGTATCTATGGCGCAGTCTTGAGCCCGCGCCGGTAGTGTATTGAACGCATATCAACCTCGTGTTGATCAAGGAGGCACGATGAGCAAGACAACTTTTCTCGGTTTTGAGCAGCCCATCGCCGAGCTGGAAGGAAAAATTGAAGAACTGCGCTTTGTGCAGGATGACTCGGCAGTCGACATCTCGGAAGAGATCGAGCGGCTCTCCAAGAAAAGCCAGCAGCTCACGAAAGACATTTACGCCAAGCTGACACCCTGGCAGGTATCGCAGATCGCACGCCATCCGCAGCGCCCGTACACAATGGATTACGTGAACGAGATCTTCACGGATTTCCATGAACTGCACGGTGACCGAACCTATGCGGACGACCTGTCCATCGTTGGCGGCCTGGCACGATTCAACGGCCAGGCATGCATGGTGATCGGCCACCAGAAAGGGCGCGATACGAAGGAGCGTGCGATGCGTAACTTCGGCATGCCCAAGCCGGAAGGTTATCGCAAGGCGATGCGTCTGATGAAGCTGGCCGAGAAGTTCGGCTTGCCGATCTTTACCTTTGTCGATACGCCCGGCGCATTTCCCGGTATCGATGCGGAAGAACGCGGGCAGTCGGAAGCGATCGGCCATAATCTGTATGTAATGGCCGAACTGAAGGTGCCGCTGATTGCCACCATCATTGGCGAAGGCGGTTCCGGCGGTGCGCTTGCAATCGCGGTCGGCGATGCGGTGCTGATGCTGCAGTACGCGACTTATTCCGTGATTTCCCCTGAGGGCTGCGCTTCCATTCTCTGGAAGACATCTGAGCGTGCGGCTGATGCAGCCGATGCGCTGGGTCTGACCGCGCATCGCCTGAAGGCGATGGGATTGATCGACAAGATCGTCAACGAACCGCTCGGCGGCGCTCATCGCGATCCAAAGCAGATGGCCACGCTGCTCAAGCGGGCGCTGGCCGACACGCTGCGCCAGTTCCAGGGAATGAAAACCAAGGACCTGCTGGCTACGCGGCATGAAAAGCTCATGGGTTACGGCAAGTTCAAGGAAATCAACTCGTCGGAATAAGTGGTGGCAAAGAGGCCGGCAGCGTCGCCAGGCGACGCTTTCGAACGCGCGTTGGGAGCAATCCGGACGCGCGTTTCTGTTTCCGCTGTTGCCATCGCCTACAGCGGCGGCCTCGACTCGACTGCCTTGCTCCATCTGGCAAAGGCGTATGGAGACAGGCACGGCATCGCGCTGTTTGCCTTTCATGTTCATCATGGTCTCAGCACAAACGCAGACGCCTGGCTGCAGCACTGCGAGCGGGAGTGTGAACGGTTGGGCATTTGCTTTGAGGCGCGCCGTGTCGATCTGACGACCAATTATGGTAAGGACAGCATCGAGCAGGCCGCAAGGATCAAGCGCTATGCGGCGCTGGGCGAACTCTGCAGGGCGCATCGAATTCCGCTGCTTCTGACCGCGCATCATCTGGATGACCAGGCTGAAACGGTTCTGCTGCAGATGCTGCGAGGAGCGGGCGTCGCTGGCTTGTCCGGCATGGAGAGACTGAATGCTGCGCCCGATTTATTGGGCGATTCTGATCTGCTTGTCGGGCGCCCGCTGCTGGATGTATCGCGTGAAGCGCTGGAGAACTTCGTTGCGGAGAATGGCATTCGGTATGTGGAAGATGAGTCGAATGCGGATTTCCGCTATGCCCGCAATGCGTTGCGGCATAAGGTGATGCCGTCGCTTGCCGAGCACTTTCCCGGCTTTCAGCATCGGTTTGCGCGCATGACGCAGCATGCGCAGGCAGCCAAACGACTTCTCAATGAACTGGCCGCACAGGATCTCGCCGCATGTCTCGACGGAGAGTGCATTGATATCAGTCGCCTTACGCGCATGAGTCCGGACCGTATCGACAATATGCTGCGCTACTGGTTTGCGTCACGCGGCGTGCGCATGCCCAGTACCGCGTGGCTGAGTGAAATGCGCGAGCAGCTGCTCGAAGCGCGGGAGGATGCACAATTGCGCGTCACGCATGCGGATTGCGAAATCCGCCGGCATCGCGGCCGGATATTCCTGACGCCACGCGCGGAGGAATCGTCAGTCGTCCGGTCTGCCACCTTTCGTTGGAATGGGGAGCCGCGCATCCACATGCCGGAATTCGGCGGCATCCTGCATTTCGACGAGGCAGAGCAAGGCGTGGATGCCGGCTGGCTGCGCGGGCAGGAACTGACGATCCGGTATCGCAAAGGCGGGGAAAAACTGAAGCCTGCATTTAACCGTCCCACACGAAGCCTGAAGCATCATTACCAGGCTTTGAACATTCCGGCGTGGGAGCGGCTGCGTCTTCCCGTAGTCACGACAGGTGCGCAACTCCTCTTCGCGGCGAGTATCGGCATGAATTGGCGAAATCTACCGTCAGGTAGCGAACATGCAATTCTTCTGCGCTGGGAAGTAGACCCGGATTAATCGCTCGGTCACTTTTGCGTGCCAGCGATAAGTTTTGACTTGATTTCACAGGCACGCTACTTGTCATTCCTCGTTGCAGACGGTAAAGTAAAGGGTTGATTTTTATCAGAATTCTTCGTCCTCAGCACACTTTCCAACCTTTATGGCTTTAATCGTCCACAAATACGGCGGCACTTCGATGGGTTCGACCGAGCGCATCAAGAACGTCGCCAAGCGCGTCGCCAAATGGCATGACGCTGGTCACCAAATCGTCGTGGTTCCGTCCGCAATGTCCGGCGAAACCAACCGCCTCATCGCTCTCGCCAAAGAGATCATGCCGCAGCCCGACCCGCGCGAGCTCGATATGCTTGCCTCGACGGGCGAGCAGGTTTCGGTAGCGCTGCTGTCGATGGCGCTGCAGACCATCGGCAAGCAGGCGGTTTCCTACGCCGGCTGGCAGGTTCCGATCAAGACTGACTCCGCATTCACCAAGGCACGCATTCAGTCGATCGACGACGCGCGCGTGCGCAAGGATCTGGATGCGGGTAAGGTCGTCATCATCACCGGCTTCCAGGGTGTGGATGATGCAGGCAATATCACCACCCTTGGCCGCGGCGGCTCCGATACATCGGCGGTGGCGGTCGCAGCTGCGCTGAAGGCACAGGAATGCCTGATCTATACCGACGTCGATGGCGTCTATACCACCGATCCGCGCGTCGTATCCGAAGCGCGCCGCCTGAAGACCGTGACGTTCGAGGAAATGCTGGAACTCGCCTCGCTTGGCTCGAAGGTGCTGCAGATCCGCTCGGTGGAATTTGCCGGCAACTACAAGATGCCGACGCGCGTGCTGTCGTCGCTGACCGATCCGCTTATCCCGCTGGAAGAAGAAGCCAATTCCGGCACCCTGATTTCGTTTGAGGAAGATACACACATGGAACAAGCCGTCATTTCCGGTATCGCGTTCAATCGCGACGAAGCGAAGATTACTGTGCTGGGTGTACCGGACAAGCCGGGCATCGCTTACCAGATCCTCGGCCCTGTCGCCGATGCCAATATCGAAGTGGACATGATCATCCAGAACCAGTCGGTTGATGGCAAGACCGATTTCACCTTCACCGTGCCGCGTGGCGAGTACACGAAGGCAATGGACGTGCTGAACAAGAGCGTCAAGGAACATATCGGCGCGGCCAGCATCGCCGGCGACACCAAGGTGTCGAAGGTGTCGGTGGTCGGCGTCGGCATGCGCAGCCATGTCGGCATCGCATCGCAGATGTTCCGTACCTTGTCGGAAGAAGGCATCAACATCCAGATGATTTCCACCTCCGAAATCAAAATCTCGGTGCTGATCGACGAGAAATACATGGAGCTGGCAGTGCGCGCGCTGCACAAGGCTTTTGGCCTCGAAAAAGCTTGATCAAATCCATCAAACTGCATGGTTCCATTGACCAAGTCCGCATGAGCAGCTATCATGCGGGACTTCACTAGGGCGGGCTAGCAGCGCCGTCCTGCGTGTGGAGACGTGGCCGAGTGGTCGAAGGCACTTCCCTGCTAAGGAAGCATACGGGCTTAAACCTGTATCGAGGGTTCGAATCCCTCCGTCTCCGCCAAGAATAAGTACCAAGCAGTTCAAAGAAGTCCAAAAACCCGCGTAAATTCAATGAATTACGCGGGTTTTTTGTTTTTTTGCGTGCACCGAAGTCCAGCAGCATCCACCTGTTTTGGAGCCAAATAAGCGGCCACGCGGTCTAACCCTCATTATCCGTTGGCCGCAAAATTATGCCAAAGCTCGCCATTCCATTGACCGACGCTAAAGTGCAGGCCATCATCCCTCGCGACAATCCCTACAAGCTCGGCGACGGCGGCGGTTTGTACCTGTACGTTCAACCTTCCGGTGCTCGCCACTGGTACATGCGTTACCGGCGCCTGGGGAAGCAGCGCAGGCTGGCACTCGGCGCCTACCCAGGCGTTTCACTCGTCATGGCGCGTGCCGTCCGCGACCGCATTCACCGACTACTGGCCGAAGGACAAGACCCGGCGGTAGTGCTGCGCGAAGAGCGGACCCTGGCGCGGGAAAGGCAGGCGGCGGACCGCACGTTCCGTCTCGCGTTCAACGAGGCGGGCGAACTGACGATCGACAAACCGCACAGTCGGATGCGTTTGAACGCCGCGCAGGTCGCTGCGTTGCGGGCGTTTCTGAGGGCGACGAACGACGGAGAAAACAGTCAAGGAGAGTGAGCCATGCCGAAACTGGCCATACCGCTAACCGATATCCAGGTCCGCAATGCCAAGCCCCGGGACAAGGCATACAAACTGGCTGATGGCGGCGGTATGTACCTCGAAGTCATGCCGACCGGATCGAAGCACTGGCGCATGAGTTATCGCCAAGCCAATGGCAAGGCGAATCGTCTGAGCTTCGGCCCCTATCCGGAAATCTCCCTGGCGCGGGCCAGGGAGAAGCGCACCGAAGCTCGCCGGCTGCTGCACGACGGGATCGACCCGGCGCAGCACCGAGACGATGCCAGGCGCCTTGCCGCGGAAAAGGCGGCGTATACCTTCGAGAAGGTGGCGCGCGAATGGCATCAAAACAAGATTCCAGCCTGGAGCGCCAATACCGCACAAAACACGCTGCGGCGCCTCGAAGCCGATATCTTCCCCGAGATCGGACGCATGCCGATCGATGAGATCCGCCATAAGGACTTGATCGCGGCTTTGCGCAAGATCGAATCGCGTGGCGCGCATGAGATTGCGCATCGCCTCAAAGCCAATTGTGCGCAAATCTTCCGCTACGCGATCCAGTCGGGGCTGACCGAGCGCAATCCAGCCGCTGATTTGAAGGATGTGCTCAAACCAGTCGTGCCGGGGCACTTCGCGGCGATCGGCCCGGACGAGCTGCCAGCCTTCCTGCGTACGCTCGATCGCAACGAAGCGTGCATGCAAAAGCCAACACGCATCGCTTTACGGCTGATGATGCTGGTGTTCGTGCGCACCAGCGAACTGATCGAAACCCCGTGGTCCGAAATCGACCTGGAACGCGGCGAATGGATCATTCCATGGCAGCGCATGAAACGGGGCCGGCTAGCGGTCAACCCGGACAAGACGAACCACCATGTCTGCCTGTCGTCGCAGGCGCTGGACCTGCTGCGTGAACTGCATAAAGTCACCGGCGGCGGGAAGTACTTGTTCCCGAACCAGCGCGACCACAGCCGGCCGATGAGCAACAATGCGCTACTGAAGGCGCTGGAGCGGATGGGCTACAAGGGGGAAATGACCGGACACGGGTTCAGGTCATTGGCAATGACGACGATCAAGGAGCGACTCGGTTATCGGCACGAAGTCGTGGATCGACAGTTGGCGCATGCCCCCAAGGACAAACTGGAAAGCGCCTACGATCGCGCGAAATTCCTGGCAGAGCGCAAACGCATGATGCAGGATTGGGCGAACTACCTTGATGCGATCGCCAACGGTCAGGTTGCCACGGGGACGTTCGCCAAGGTCGGTTAGAGGCGGCTTCGCGCCGGTCAATTTAGCTCCGGAATTTTATAAATGCAGCCGTCAATGAAACATTGAGGTCAATTGCGAAAACTCGGGTTTCGCTTCTCTGCGTTGCGATGATCAAGGGCATTCCGACGAGGGAAGCCCCTATATCAACCGAAGGTGTGGACCAATTTTGTTTCTTTCCCTGAAAGCTTCAATCTCGGGGAACAATGAGATCAACTCACAAATGCCCCTTTCTGCGGGGGCGACCGGTGCGGTAACAATAGAAACGACGTTTCCTGGTCATTTTTTCAATGGCAGGTGAAAGACGTCTCGGTTACCATTGCTTTCCGAATGACAACAAGTAGCGGATAGCATGGGGCGCCGGAGAAAAAAGAGTCTTGCAGACGAATTGATTGCTTTGCCTTGGCAGGTAAGTGCTGTGCTCGCCGTTGCAGCCTTCATAGGACTGCGTTGGATACTGCCGGGATTTCTTTCGCAAGGCCCAGTGCTTGCCGGCCTGAGATCTAGCTTCAATAGCCTCTCCTGGATAGCGCTATGTGCCTTCGGCTTTCTCGCCGTGCTTTCTGCTGTTCGTCAAAAGACCAAAGCTGGTATCAACGAAGGGAGCGGCGCCAGTCCGCGCCGGCGCCAGAAGCTCCAACCGTGTGCTCTTTCAGAAGACCCATGGGCTAAGGCCCCTCCTGCATTCCCTCGGCAACCTTCCAATGATGCTGAAATTGCAGAGCCACCAGTGCAGGCGCCAACTAAATGGTCAGTGGAGGCGTTGCGCAGCTTAGAGTGGAAGCGGTTTGAAATACTCTGCGCCAAGTACTACGAAGCGGTGGGCTTTAAGACGGAGACGCTTGATGCCGGACCAGACGGCGGGGTCGACGTCAAGCTCTTCAAGATTGATCCATCCAAGCCTCTGGCCGTCGTTCAGTGCAAAGCTTGGAATACCAATCAAGTGGGCGTCAAGGAGATCCGCGAGTTGCTTGGCGTGATGACTCATGCAAAGGTTGCTCGCGGCATTTTTGTGACTACCGGCACCTATACGAAGGACGCCCTCGATTTTGGAGTAGCCAACCCAATCCAGTTGCTCGACGGTGCAGCCTTTGAGAAAAAAATTCTCGAACTTCCTGCGGAAAAGCAAGAAGCATTGCTCGCGCTCGCATTCGAAGGTGATTATAGTACGCCGACCTGCGCCTCGTGTGGTGTGAAGATGGTCGTTCGAGAGGGTAAGCGAGGAACATTCTGGGGTTGCACACACTACCCACGATGCAAGAGTACGCTACCAATGCGAGGATGAATGAGAGGCTCTCGCCAGTTCGCAGATCTGTTAACAGCGTCAGCAATCTAACTTGAAGTGGCCATTGGCGCAAGCTTAGCAGTCCTCTCAGTGCGGCCATTAGCGGTCAGACGGTACGGTTCGATGATCGTTAGCAGAGTAACGTCATTTCTCGGTTTTTCTCAAGCCGTAGGCGCGTCATTTATCATGGAAAAACCTAGCCAAGTGCCGAGACCGACTCCGACTAAGTCTGCAGCGATAAACGCCGGACTTCCCGAAGCAAGGCCGATGGCGGCACCTATAACAGTACCAATGATTACCGCGGACTTTGATTTGCCCGCCACTGCCCCGATTATGGGGGGGATGGCATGGGCGGCGCCTATAGCCAAGACAATAAAGCTCATGTAATTATCACCAATGATGTGAATTGTTAGAACGTGCTGAAGGTGTCGAGGGATAGATTGACCACTCTGACGTCAGCGCGCTCGTCCGCGCTGCAGGCGAGCCTGCTGTGGCAATCCACGCTCGAAGACAGTGGCTCCATTTGCCGAACCGCTATCTTTCGCACGCCATTGTAGCGAAGCCGCTAGTAAGTTGCCATCAGGAACACTTAGACCGCGCCGCGCCCAACTCTCGGCTCCGGTCGTTGCGCCGCGACTGACGGCGTACAAGACGCCCGACGAGGAAGGCCGGAACCCGAACGGCAGACGATTCACCTCGTGCAATTATTAGCGAGGTCGCGCCTCGCACGGGCCTGCTTTGTCCGACTACATGCAAATCTTCTTGCCGTAGGCGAAATATTGTTAAAGTGATGTCCTCTCCACAAATGACATCACCATGCATTTCAGCGCAGGGTTCTTCGGCCAACTTCTCACCGACACGGGACGGTGGTCGCTCAGCCTCAAGCCCGAGGGGTTGTCCGTCAACCATCTCGCCCCGGTCCCCTACCTAGACATCGTTGGTATCACGATCGGGCACGGTGCCGTTTGGCTGCCCCTGACCATTACATTCCGCAACGGCCACAAGGTCAAGGTGGAAGCGACTAGGGAGGACGCCGACGCCATCAAGCTGGCACTCCAGAAAGCCGTTTCAATGGCCGTAATCGTTGCCGCCGAAACTGCAGCCAAGACCGCCGGCGACCCCGTCGCTGACTTCGATGCGCTGCTGGGGCAGGACGGGTACGTCGCCCGCTACAACGTCGAGCAATGGCTTGCGGGCAGACCGGTGCTGGCCAAGGTAAAAGAGTGCTTTTCCCATCCTCTCTTCGACCGGTCGACTTCAATCACAGCGTCCGGGAAGTTCGGGGACGTGTGCCGCCTGCTTGCAGACATGCAGGCACGAATCGACAAGCGCAACGCGGCGTTCGTCGAGGCAGAGCTCGTCGCCCACAAGGACTATTTCGATACCGTGGAGAGCAAACCCCTGTCGCCGGAGCAGCGCACCGCATGCGTAGTCATGGAAGACCGGAACCAGGTGATCGCTGCCGCCGGGTCGGGCAAGACGTCGGTCGTTATCGCCAAGGTGGGGTATGCGCTGAAGCGGAGCTACGCCCAACCGCGCGAGATCCTTGTCGTCGCCTTCAACCGCTCTGTCGCGGCACAGGTCCGGGACCGAATCGACGAAAAACTGGGTGCCTTGGCCGACACCAGCAAGATCACGGTCCGCACCTTCCATGCGCTTGGGCAGGACATCATCGCGCAGGCCAGTGGTGAAAAGCCATCGATCTCGGACATCGGCAAGAACAATCAGGAGCCGGACGCGGCGTTCTTCGAGACCATGATCGACGCCTTGGCCGCGCGCGATACCGCTTTCATGCGGGAATGGGTGGTGTTCCGCGCGCTGTATATCAAGTCCGCCCGGCATCCGGCCACATTCACCTCTCTGGAAGCCTGGCACAGCTACGTGGCCCAAACCGCTACTTACCGGGACGGGCAGCGCGGCTACCAGACCTTGCAGGGGGAAATGGTGAAATCCCAGGGGGAGCTCGCCATTGCCAACTGGCTGTTCCTGCAAGGCGTGCCCTACGTGTACGAGATGCCGTACAAGTACAAGACAGCAACGCAGGAATACCGCCAGTACCGGCCCGACTTTTATCTCCCGGAGATCGACTGCTACATCGAGCACTTCGCACTGGACAAGCACGGGAAGCCGCCACTGGCCTTTGGCGACAAGTACCGAGCGTCAATGGAGTGGAAACGCGAAGAGCACGCGCGCATGGGCACCAAGGTGATCGAAACCACGTTCGACGCTTTCGTTTCCGGCACGCTGTTCCCGGCGCTGGAAGCAGAATTCGCCGTGCGTGGGCAGGCGCGCAAGCCCCGGAACGCCGCCGAGGTCCTGCAACTGCTCAATAGCCGCCAGAAAGGCGAGTACCGGGAATTCGTGCGATCGGTTCTGACTACCTTCATTAAGCACGCCAAGTCTAACGAGGCGACCGAGGCGCAGATCACGGAGCGTGCAAAGCTCCACGGACACCGCGAAGCGCTGTTCGCCAAGCTGGCCGTCCCGCTGGTCGACGCCTATAACCGGGAATTGGCCGCGCGCGATGAGGTCGATTTCGAGGACCTGATCCTGCAAGCGTGCAAGCTGGTTGCATCTGGCTCCTTCAAGCATCCATACAAGCTCATCCTGATCGACGAGTTCCAGGACATCTCACAGTCGCGCGCAAAGCTGGTCAAGGCGCTGCTGACGCAGGCACCGCCGTGCCGGTTGTTTGCCGTTGGGGACGACTGGCAGTCAATCTATCGCTTCGCCGGTTCTGATTTATCGCTGTTCACGCATTTTGCAGCGACCTTCGGGGCGACGCGCAAAATGTACTTGTCGCAGACCTACCGCTGTAACCAGGGGATCGCCGACGTGTCCGCACGCTTCATCTCGGGCAAAGGCGGCGAACCCGGAAAGGTGGTGCGTGCCGTGAACCCTGCGTCGTCCGGTGTGATCGACGTGCGGTTGTACCAAGCCAAGGACAGCGTTGCCGCGCTCTACCTGAAGGCGCTTGAAGAAATCGCCCAGCAGACCCGCGGCAAGCAGCGTCCTACTGTCCTTGTGCTGAACCGGTATAACCACGCCTTCAACTATCTGCCACCCGTCCCGCTCGAGCTGGAGCGCGCCCTAGTCATCGACCAGCGC
The DNA here is from genome assembly GCA_023420795.1 of Pseudomonadota bacterium. Taxonomy (GTDB): domain Bacteria; phylum Pseudomonadota; class Gammaproteobacteria; order Burkholderiales; family Burkholderiaceae_D; genus Noviherbaspirillum. Next base: position 4,291 of record JAEZVM010000266.1, on the reverse strand, counting down.
ACCATCCACCGTGCCAAGGGTGCGGAGGCCGATTTCGTGATTCTTATGGGCCTGATTGAAGGCAGCGCATATTCGTTCCCCTCCACGATTACCGACGATCCGCTAATCCCCCTGGTCATGCCGCATCCCGAAACCAGCCCACCCTTTGCCGAGGAGCGGCGGTTGATGTATGTCGCTCTAACCCGCGCACGGCATAAGGCAATCCTGCTTGCACGCCAGACCAGTCCTTCGTGCTTCGTTAGCGAACTAATCGGCGACGAAAGCCTACGCGAGATAATCACTGTCACGACGGTAGATGACCACGGTAACGCCATGGCGGTCGATCGTTGCACGAAATGCGGCAGCGGAACTTTGGTGCGCCGGGTCAGCCAGTACGGTCCTTTCTACGGCTGCTCCCACTACCCCGCGTGCAGGTTCCGGCGGGATGCCGGATCAGCGGCAACGGCGCCTCGCTCGGGCTTCCGCCTGTCCGCATAGCGGCTTTTTCGGCGGAGTCAGGCGTACTTCCGGCATTAATTCAGTTTGCCGGGCGCTGGAGTGCTTTCCTGCAGAACGAACCGTTGCTGCCCAAGCATGTCAATCCGCACCCATCCTCGCTGCTTGGCCAAACGCTCAGCCAACGGAATCTTCCCCCGTTCCACAACCGCCTGTTTCTGCTTGTCGATCCACTCGAGGACCGTCTCCGCCGTGATATTCGCATGTGGCTCTTCTCCAAACATGATGCCGAACGACGGGCGATCCAGCACTTCGTTAACGAACGGGTGGCCAAGAAGGTATGCCAGTCGGTTGGTACGCGCTAGCTGAACGTCTGCTTATAGAAACTGGCAAGGACCGCTACGGGTCGATTGCCGCCAGTCAATAAGTGACCTTCGACGACTGCTTCTCTACAATTTTTTGATGGTGAACATCACTGCCGAACAGACTGACCACAGCGCCGAACAAACTAATCACGAACACCGGAATTCGCAGACGTTGATCAGATGACGACTGTGCATTTTCCGGTCATTTTCTTCTTTTGCTGAATCCGGCCGGAATGGAGCGGGCAGTGGCAATACTAGGCGATGCCGGGTTGCTCGAAGGCTGATGGTACGCCGTCGAAAATGCCCTGCGCACCAAGGCATTTCGTTATCGACGCGCGAAAATCCCTTGTCATTAGTTCCGGCAAATGTCACTCTGAATACTGACGGGCTCCGCTGTAATCCACACTGGACCTTCTGCTCGGCGTGCCGATCGGGGCGCGTCAATTTACCGGGAGCTAGCATCCCATCCGCCTTCGGCGGTAAAGCAAGCACGACAAGTGACGGCGGGCAGTACATCCCCAGTACATGCATCAGTGCTCCTGGATGTCAAAGAATCCTCACACGGGGAAATTTCCTGCGAACCGACTGATGGTCCGTGGCAGCCTCGGCAGAGGCTTTTTTAACGGCCAGTTGGTTTGAACATTTTCGTTCGCGTGAACCGCTGACATGCTCATGCCAGCGTGCGGCATCGCATACCGCAACGCCTTCCATCATCAAGAGAGAACACACCTCGTTTTGCACCAGGAGTGCGTCTATTTGCGCTTAGCGGTGCTCATCGATGCCATTGCATCGGTATCGATCGTAAGCAGTGCCTTGTGGCGACCATTCGCATTCAGCCATCGCTGTCGACATAGCCCGAAGGCGTCTTTCAGCCTTCTTCCCGTTCTATTGAACAGCAACGTTTTTGAAAAGCCCACGCACGTCATTCTGCGATCATAGTGCCGCAAGAGGCGCGAGGTTGATAACTCAAAGCACACATTTACTCTTGAACCGAAAGGAGAAAATTATGGAACAAGACATGTCATCTTCAACGGAAATCCGCTTCATCAAATTGCCTCAGGTGCTTGCGTTGTGCGGGCGATCGAAAAGCAGTATCTATGGCGCGATCAAGAAGGGGGAATTTCCCGCGCCGGTGAAGCTATCGTGCCGATCGGTTGGTTGGATATACAGCGAAATCGCGTCGTGGGCCGAGGAGAGAGTCAAGGCTAGTCGTAGCGGGGGGAGGGGGCTAGCGTCTTCGGCTTCCGAAAGCCTCCTCTCCCGCAGGAGTGGACAGCCGAATCCCAGTTCTCCCCACTAACAGCGAAAGCCCCTCACTGAAGAGATATTTTCGGCTGGCGGCGGCGCAAGGCTCGACGGAATATGGCTTCACGCAAGCGGGGCGCATCATGAAAAATGATTCGGTAGCTAAATCAATCGACATGCTGAAGTCGGTCCTGGACGGGAAGACTTATGAGGCAGTGGCCCAAGCTTCGGGCATGACACGCTCGGCGGTCGAACAACGGGTAAAAGCATTGGCTCGTGATCTGCAGTTAGTCGTTGGCGTGGAAGGCGTCGACGAAGATGTCATGCCTACCGCGACGAGCATGCGCACATGGAGAGAGAACTATCTGGAGGCGCTGGAGCATTATCAGCCGGAACGGGTAGCTGGCCGGCGTGGCAGGAATGCTGCGGTTTCCGAAAAAGAGATTGACCTGGCGGCCGAGCGAACGCGCCGGATGAGCAACTGCCAAAATCGCGATGTGGCTCTGCTGCTGGTGTTGTTCGCGACCGCGGCCAAGCCGCTCGAAATCGCGCGACTACAGATATGCGATTATCTGCGTCCGGATGGATCGATCAGGGAGGAGTCGATCATGCGACCGGAAGTGGCGGTCAATGGCAAGGCTCGCCCGTTGTTTTTCGCCAGTGCGAAGGCCAACGCTGCCGTCGATGCGTACCTGAATGAGCGTCTTCAGCGCAGTCATGGCGTGACAATGACGGCATTGTATCGCGGGCTTGATCCGGTGAGCCGGCTGTTCCTGACCAATGAGGGCAACGAGATGCCGATCGGGATTCGGCAAAAGGGGCGGCAACGCCACTACCATTGCGGCATGATCCTGGATATCTACCGAAAGATCTTTGCTCGTACCGGATTAAAAGGCGTGTCGGCGCTGAGCGCACGCAGAACGGTCGCGCAAAAGCTGAAGGAAAGAGGCACCGACGACGAGGATATCGGCCTGATACTCGGATTGAAGGAGAGGAATTCGGTACGCAATCTGTTGCCAAGAGAGCCTCAGCCGTTGAAAGCTGTGGTGAAAGAGCTGGTCTGAAGTTTGCGCTTCAGTGGAGAAAATTCACGGAGCGGCAGTGATTTTATCAAGGACAGAACGCAAGGACGACGCAACGCGGCAGGCCAAGCTGTCGATGTATTTGCGCACGCAATCCACCATTCGTGCATAGGAGGTTAGCATATTCGTCGCAAAGCCACGAGATGTTGTTCGATGCGCATAGCTGTAGCCATTCTCGAGAGGTCTGAGAGCGTCGAGAAAATCTTACGAATCAAGATTTGGGTACAAGATGTTACTCCATTCATCCCAAAAGGTGATCGTCCCGTTTTTCTCGCGCGTTTTCAGCGCCGCGATCACTTTATGTCGGAAATCAGTACTAACAAACACTGGGTAAAGTTGTGTCCAAGAGTACTGGTCTAGTTGCTTTAACTGTAGTAAACGCGATCTGATCTGACAGTTGCCCGATTTGACGAAGGCGATTGTCAGGTCAAGTTCAGCTATTCAATGTGGTGATTTTATCGTGCCACGCCTCCTTTCCATCCAATAGCGTTTGCATCGGCGTGCGGCCGCAGCACATCTTGCCTTGATGCGTGCGGTCGTTGTTGTAATACGCCAGCCATTCATCGAGGTCGTTCTGCAGCTCCTCCATGGTGCGGTAGATCTTGCGCCGGAAAGTTACCTGATAAAACTCATTGAGGATCGTCTTGTGGAAGCGTTCACAGATGCCGTTGGTCTGCGGTGAATTGGCTTTGGTCTTCGTGTGCTCAATGTCGTTCAAGGCCAGGTAGAGCTGGTAATCGTGCCCTTCCGGCCGCCCGCAGTATTCCGTGCCGCGGTCGGTCAGCACGCGGATCAATCCCATTTCTTGCTCCTCGAAGAATGGCAGGACACGGTCGTTGAGCAGGTCGGCAGCGGTGATCGGTGTCTTGGTCGTATAGAGCTTGGCAGCGGCCCATTTCGAATACGTGTCGACAAAGGTCTGCTGGTAAATGCGTCCGACGCCCTTGATGGTGCCGACATAGAAGGTGTCCTGGCTGCCGAGATAACCGGGGTGTGCCGTCTCAATCTCGCCATGCGCCACATCATCGTCCTGTTTTTTCTCCAGTGCCGCCACCTGCGCCTCGGTGAGCACGTCACCTGTTTCGGCGACATGGCGCTCCAGGGCCGCCAGGCGTTTCTTGAACGATTCGAGGTCGCGACGCAGCCAGACCGAACGGACACCAG
>JAEZVM010000212.1 GCA_023420795.1 Pseudomonadota bacterium | reverse complement strand
ATGCTCCAGTAGCCGGCAGCGGCGTTATGCACGGAATTGTGAAAGCGTGTCGGCGAAATCTGGCGGTCATCAGAGGCGAGCATTTCGCAGATCGCGTGGCAGTTGCCGCCGTCGCCGCCGGATGCGGAAAACACCGTCGGCAACATCGATACGTCCAGCACGGCCGCACCGGCGGCTTCATGGCCGACCGCAAGCGACAGCTTGACGATGGGGCCGCAGCGGCGCCGCTCGGCGGGCGGCAGCGAAGCCGGAGCCGGCAACTGCGTGGCTGCGTGCTGGTAAGCCGCCTGCCCCGCAAGGATCGCACGCGCGGCGGGCCAGTTTGCAAAACCCGGCCCGAGCAGGCCGATGCCATCGATATAGCCGGTAAGTGTCGTCATTACAGAAACCTCAGTTGGCGCGCCGGAAGATCAGGCTGCAATTGGTGCCACCGAAACCGAAGGAATTGCTGAGCGCATATCCGACATGCTGCTCGCGGTTTGCCAGCAGATAGTTCAGCGGCAGCTCCGGATCGATCTGCGTGGTGTTCAGGCCGCCCGGCATGAATCCGTGCTGCAGCGCCAGTGCGCAGATCACCGCTTCCATGCCACCGGCCGCACCCAGCGTGTGCCCGGTCGCGCCCTTGGTGGAGCTGCACGGCGTGTCCGTGCCGAATACCGCCGCGACCGCCCTGCCTTCGGATGCATCGTTGCTTGCGGTCGCCGTGCCGTGCAGGTTGATATAGTCGATCTGTTGCGGCGAAAGGCCGGCAGTGGCGAGCGCCTGCTGCATCGCAATCTTCGCGCCGAGCCCCTCCGGATGCGGCGATGACATGTGATAGGCATCGCTCGATTCACCGATGCCTGCGAGGAGCACCGCATTCGTATCGACGCTTGTCGGCACGCGTTCGAGCAATGCCAGTGCCGCCGCCTCTCCGATCGAAATGCCGCTGCGCTGAGCATCGAATGGACGACATGGCTGCGCCGACGTCAGGCCGAGCGAATTGAATCCGTACAACGTGGTCAGGCACAGCGAATCCACCCCACCGACCAGCGCTGCATCGATCACGCCGGCTTCGATCATACGGCGCGCGGACGCGAAAGCTTTAGCGCTCGACGAGCAGGCCGATGAAATCACGACCGCAGGCCCGGTCAGCCCGAAATAACTGCGCGCGAAATCGGCGGCGGAGAAAGTGCTGTGCGTGGTGCGGTAAATGAAATCCTGCGGCAGTTCGCCGGTAGCGCCGTCGCGCCGCCGGTATGCGAGTTCAGTCTGCAGGATGCCGGATGTGCTGGTACCGAGAAAGATGCCGACGCGTCCGCGGCCATGTTTCGCCATCGCAGCCTGCACCGCGTCGGCAAAACCGTCCTGCTCCAGCGCGAGCTGCAGCAACCGGTTGTTGCGGCAGTCGTAGTCCTGCATGCCGGCGCGCATGGCGACCTCATCGAGGCCAGCAACCATCCCAATATAAGTATCCAGATCGACGGTGTCGAAATCGCAATGCCTCAACCCGCTACGGCGCTGACGTAATGCGTCCAGGGTCTGGGAAAGTCCGCGACCGAGGCAGCTGGTTGCAGTGAAGCGCGAAAGGAGAAGCGGTTTCAAGATCAAGATACGGTGCGGGTTGAATGGGCGCGGCGATTGTAACAAACTAGGCCGCGCGTTTGGTTGCGTTTTGGTTCAGTCTCGCGACCAGAAGAATGTTCGCGAATGGTGTGCCCTTGTTCATTGGAATGGTGTCAACAGTAAAGCCGAGCTTGCTTAATACTTGCTGCCATTCCGGCAACGGCCTGCAATACATACGGCTGTTACGGTGCCCGCGCACGAAGGTGACCACGCGATCGACCCAGACGCTCATCAGGAAGGGCAGGCCGGCGCTGGCATCGCCGACGCGCAGGATCAGCGTGCCGCTCGGCGCGAGCGCATCGCGCACCCGGCGCAATACATCATCCTGCGCCTCGTAACTGACATAGTGCAGCACATCGAGGATCACGACCGCATCCACTTTGCCAAAGTCGGCCCGGCACATGTCGCCGACCGTGAAGCGGGCGGCATTGCCGAGCGCGCGCTGTGCACGTTCAACATCGCGCGGCATCAGTTCGATGCCGTGGATCGAAGCCGGCTTCGGCGCAGCCGGCCAACCCGCCGGCCAGATGCCTTTGTCGAACATGCCGCGCGCCGACAGCAGCCAGGAAGCGAGCAGCCCCTGGCCGCAGCCGATATCCAGGACGCGCGCGCCATCCGGAATCAAGCCGCGCTCCAGCAGGCCGGCGAAGACCGGATCGCCACCGAGCTTGCCGCGCGCAAAATGCCAGGCGAACTTTCCGGCGGAACGATAGGGTTCGGTGGCGGTATCGATGAGTTTCTTGACGAACTGGGATGTCATGACTGTAGAGCCTCGGGCAAGGTGATAAAGCGCAGGCCGGCAGCGGCTGCGGCTTCAAACAAGATTGGCAGTACCGCGACGATGACCGGATCGCCTGCTGCAGTGCGCGCGCAGTTGCCGTCATGTAGCAGCAGAATGGAACCGGGCTTCAGGTCGCGCATCAGCCGACGGCACACCGTGCCGGCATCGCCGGTGCGCGTATCGAAGCCGCGCCGGGTCCATGCGGCCAGCTGCAACCCGAGCGTGGCCAGCACCGGGCCGAGGAAGGGATTACGCAAACCGGCCGGCGCGCGGAAAAAGCGTGGCCGGCGCCCGGTGATCGCAGTCAACGTTTCCTGTCCGGCACGGATTTCACGCATGAAGCCCTTCGGCCCCAGCAGCGAGAAATGATGGCGGTGATGCTGGCTGTGGTTTTCCACCGCATGGCCGCGTTCGACGATGCTGCGGCAGAGATCGGGATGGCGTGCCGCCTGCTCACCGATGCAGAAGAACGTCGCCTTCACGCCGTAGCGGTCGAGCAAGTCGAGCACCTGCGGCGTGACCTCGGGATTGGGGCCGTCATCGATCGTGAGCGCGATCTCGCCGCGCGCTGCGCATGCCGGCGGCAGCTTCGTCCAGTTGGGACCGAGCCAGGTACTGCGAGGCCACAGGCCGATAGCCGTCAACGCCAAATGGTTGGCAATGAATGCCGCCAGCACCCACGGCCACGAGTACGGCGCAATGATAAGCACCACCGGCATCACGGCGTGCAGCAGCAGCGTGACGCGAATGAAGTGAGGCATGCGCCACGGCAGGGAAGAATGCGGCGTCATGCGTTATCTGGGAGGAGAGAGTTCATGCGCGAGACGAGCCTGTCGAGAAAATTGTTCCATTGCCGCTGCCACGCCGGCCAGTCGTGCGCGCCGTCGACGGTATCCACATGCGCCTCCGGAAGCGCTTTGGCCATCAACTGCTGGCCCGACGCAAAACGGTCCTGCAACGCATAGCTGAAATAGATCTGCGGCGCATTCGTCCGGCGAGCCTGCAGCGACTGCAGCCAACGCCAGACACGGCGCTCGCCATCCTCTTCCACGCCGTCGGCATGCCACTGATTAAGGCCGCCGGCGTTTTCGATTTCATTGGTGAGAATGCGGCTGCCGGGATAAGGCGCAAGCAGGCACAGGCCATTGACGTGGCCAGGATAATCAACCGCATACGCAAGCGCCATGAAGCCGCCGATGGAGATACCGGCCAGCCATATCTCACGATAGCCATCCAGCCGCGCAGGCTGCACTACCTCCTCATGCAGGCGCTGAAGTAAGGAGCCATCCATCGTTTCGCCGACGTATTTCAGTTGCAGGTCGGGCAACGCCAGATCCAGTGGCAGGCTGCGCATGCGCACCGCATCGATCAGCCCTGCCTGTACCAGCTCCTCCGGCTGCTGAAGTGCGCCAGGTAGCAGGATAACCAGCGTTCGCGCGTGCCGGTCCGGATAAGCCATGTCATACAAGACACGCATGATCAACGCTCTGCCCGTCGCGCGGAAAACACTGCCGCATACAGCAGAGCCAGTACTGCCCCCGGGCCCACGGTAGTGCCGATCGCCTGCAATACCGGCACATGCGAGAAGCCGAGCAGGCCGAAGCCGGCCACTGTGGTCAGATTGGCAAACAGCAGTGAGGTTAGCGTCTGCGACGGCATACCGGTGCCGTCGTTTGCACCGAAGAACAAGGCATAGTTCGAACCGACGGCCACCGTCAGCAGCAGGCCAACCAGATGCAAAATGGTCAGGCGCTGATCGTACAACACAAGGATCGCAACCACGGTCACGACAGCCGCCACTAGTGGCAGCATCACCCGTACAACACGAGCCGCCGAACGCAGTGAAAACGACAGCAGCACAATGACACCCGCCACGCCGGCCATCGACAGCAGAGTTGCCTCGCGCAGATAGCCGGAGTACAGATGATCGGACTCCGCCTTCAGATCGACGAACAGTGCATTCGGCTGACCGGCGGCGGCAAGCGCGGCACGGATCGGTTCGGTCGCCAGGCCGATGGTATGCGCGGTCGATTCCGGTGCGGTCAGCGGCAGGATCGCGCTCCACTGCCCTTCGCGCTGGAACAGCAGCGAATCCACCGCCAGTGCCAGCGAGGTGCCGTCCAGGTCAGTGCGCTGCAAGGGTGCGCGGCTGCGTGCTTCTGCTACGTCCCGCACAAACGGCGCGAACACTGCGGCACGCACTGGCAGGCCATCCGTAGCCTGTTGCAGGCGCTGCGCCAGATCATCGACCGGCAAGCTCGCCTGACGCGCCTTCTGCGCTGCAATGCTCGGCAGATAACGGCTCGGGCTTTCGAAGGCGGCGAGCACACCCTTTTCAACCAATGGCATCAATTGTTCGGAAACCTTCTCCGCCGACACCAGCACCGACTCCCGGTTCGGGCCGGAGACGATCACCATGTAGCGCACATCCGGCGCGCCCATGTCGGCGCGCAGGCGGGCGTCGACGGCCTGATCTGCTTTCGATACTGGGCTCAGCGACGACAGCTCCGCGTTCCACAAATCGTTTCGATGCTGCACGACGATCACCACTGCCACCACGGCAAGCAGTGCCAGCGGCCAGCGCAACAGCGACGCGCGTGCCACGATAGCCGACAGCCTTGCGCCGATGGCTGAAACGTCGCGGATGCGAAA
>JAEZVM010000207.1 GCA_023420795.1 Pseudomonadota bacterium | reverse complement strand
TCTCCTCCTCTTCCACGCCGGCCGCGCGCAGCACTGCCTGCGTATCGGCGCCCAATGTGGGGCTGCCCCGGGTGTTCCGTTCACTGCCGGCCGTACCGGAAAACCACAGCGGAAACCGGAATGCCGGTTTGCCATCGGTTTCGACCAGCTCGCGCGCGCGCACTTGCACATTGGCCAGCGCTTCATCCGGCGTGCAGATCGCCGACACGCAGCAGTCCTTGTCAGCCAGCAGATCTTCCCATGCGTCGCGCGGCCGTGTCCTGAACAGCGCGGCCAGCTCGGCGCGCAATGCGGCCCCGCCTTCATTGGGCGCGAGCGGCAGCCGGGTCAGGTCGGGGCGGTCCACCGCCGCGCAGAAATTGAGGAAGAACTTCGGTTCGAGCGCGGCCATTGCGATGTGCTTGCCGTCCGCGCATTCATAGATGCTGTAATTGGGCAGCGCGCCGGTGAGCATGTCCGTGCCGCGTGCATTCGCACGGCCGGCCATGCGCATTGCAGTCAGCGCCATCACCTGCAATGCCAGCGTGCCGTCGAGCATGCTGGCGTCGATGAAGCTGCCCGTGCCCGACTTCTGCGCGCCGATGACGGCGGCCAGTATGCCGACGGCGCAGGTCAGTGCGCCGCCGGCCAGATCGGCCAGCTGCACGTTCGACAGCACCGGCGGCCCGCCATGCGTACCGGTCTGGTCGAGCACGCCGGCGTAGCCGCAATAGTTCATGTCGTGCCCGGCACGATCGCGATATGGGCCGGTCTGGCCGTATCCGGTCAGCGCCGCATACACGAGGCGCGGGTTGACCGTCTTCAGCGCCTCATAGCCGCAGCCCAGCCTGTCCATCACGCCAGGGCGAAAGGATTCGATGACGACATCCGCATCCGCCGCCATCTTCCGGAAGACGGCCGCGCCCTCCGGCTTGCGCAGGTTCAGCGTCACCGACTTCTTGCCGCGATTGACCTGCTCGAACAGTTCCGGCGACAGGCTGCGCGCATAGTCGCCGCCGTTCGGTTCCTCCAGCTTGATCACGTCGGCGCCCATCTGCGCCAGGTATAGCGTGCAGAAGGGGCCGGGCAGCAGCCGCGTGAGATCGAGAACGCGGATGCCGGAAAGAAGAGGATTGGTCATGATCAGATGCCGCGCGCAATGATCTCTTTCATGATTTCATTGGTGCCGCCGTAGATCCGCTGCGCACGCGCATCCATGTAGGCGCGGGTCACCGGATATTCGAGCATGAAGCCGTAGCCGCCGTGCAGCTGCACGCACTCGTCGAGCACGCGTCCCTGCAGGTCGGAGCACCAGTATTTGGCCGCCGCCGCCGCATCGATCCGCAATTCGCCCTTGCACTCCAACTCGATGCAGCGATCGACGAACACGCGCGCGATCTGCAATTCGGTCTTCATTTCCGCCAGCTTGAAGCGCGTGTTCTGGAAGGCGGCGACCGGCTTGCCGAATGCCTGGCGTTCCTTGGTGTAGGCGATGGTGGTTTCCAGCATCGCCTCGGCATTCGCGACCGAAGTGATCGCGATCAGCAGCCGCTCCCACGCCAGCTCCTGCATCAGCATCATGAAGCCCATGCCCGGCTGGCCGACGATATTGGTCTTCGGCACGCGCACGTTGTCGAAGAACAGCTCGCAGGTATCCTGCGCCTTCATGCCGGCCTTCTTCAGCGGCTTGCCCTTGGTGAATCCGGCGCGGTCGGCTTCGACCACGATCAGCGACACGTCCTTCGCGCCGCCCGCCGAGCTGCCGATCTTGACCGCCACGATCGCCATGTTGCAGGTATAGCCGTTCGTGATGAAGATCTTGGAGCCGTTGATGACGTAGCCGTCGTCGTCCTCGACCGCGACGGTCTTGATCGCCTGCAGGTCGGAGCCGCCGCCCGGTTCCGACATCGCGATCGCGCTGATGACTTCGCCCGACGCCATTTTCGGTAACCATGCCTGCTTCAATGCCTCGCTGCCATAGCGCAGCAGATAGGGCGCAACGATATCGGAGTGCAGCGGCCAGCCGATGCCGGAGGCATTCGCGCGCGCCAGCTCTTCCAGAAGGATGGCGCTGTACAGCCGATCCGCGCCGGCGCCGCCGTAGGCCTCGGGCATGTTGGTGCACAAAAAGCCAAGCTCCCCCGCGCGCCGCCAGATCGCGGGATCGACAAAGCCCTGCTCTTCCCATTTATCGTGCTGCGGCATCACTTCGGATTCCAGAAAACGGCGGAAGCTCTGACGAAAGCTGTCGTGGTCGGCGTTGAATAACTGGCGGGGAATCATGGGTCTCTCCTTGAATGTGGTTTTCTCTTTACATTTGAAACAGGCATCCAGCAGGCATACTAGTTGTGTAATTTAAATTACACATCGGATATGGAAAGCAACTGAGTAATGGGATGTAACTTTACATATTGAATAGATATAACCCATCAAACAAGAGAGTTGTGTAGAGATTATTCTCTATTCTGCAGGTAATTAAAATTACCTCACTTTGGCCTATAGATAGGCTCGCCTGTGTGCGTTTCTGAGATTGCGGTGTCGAAAGACGATGCGCAGGTTTCCGGTAATCTGCCTGGAAAGTGTAGAGATTGGGGTCTTTGGGGCGGGTGGGTGAACTACCCGGCGATGAGGGAGATTGAGGCGGGGACGAAGCGCGTCCGAGAGACGGTGCGGCGAACGCTGTGGCTCCTGCTGGAACCGGGTGCTCGCCGCACCTGTCCATTCAACATAGAAGCGAGTGAGATTTAACCGCAGGAGCAGCCGCCGCCTCCACCGCAGCCTCCGCCATTTCCGGTCTGAATCGCATACCCGGCATTCGTCAGCGCGATCTGCAGGCTTTTACGCGACGCGAGATCCGGATTGAACTGCACGCTTACTTCATTACGAATGAGCGAGGGAGTGACAGTGTTTACACCTTCGACGTCGCCCAGCACGCGTACTGCATTGGCCAGAGATTCTTCCGTTGTGGCTGCCCGGAATTGAAAAATTTCAGTCTGCATCTTTCTTCCTCTTTATTCCTGTGTGCTCCTGCCGGCCCGGAAATCGGGGCGACAACGATATTGATCGTAAGATGCATTCTAAATGAATGTTAATCGAGTGGTCGAGAAATAGTATGCGCATTCTGGGAACGGGATTTGCTGACCTGCTAAGTCTCTATGGTTCCCATCCAGGACATACTCCATCGCATCCAGTGGGACGCGCAGTTCGGCAACGCCAGTTTCATGATCGGTTATTACGACCGGCTCGACCGCCGAATCGTTCGTGTGCCGTTCAGGCGAGTGCATCTTGCGCGCGGCCAGCGCTTTTCCTTCGATGTGGAGGAGGAGGAGAACGGCACCAGTCACATGGTGCCGTTTCACCGCGTGCGCGAAGTGTGGCGCAACGGTGATCTGATCTGGCAGCGTGGAGCGGTGTAATTTCTTCCGCTATTGCGGACAGGCTCCGTCGCGATAGCCGCTCACCGCCTTGTCGCTGCATGCATCGCAGGCATTGCCGTAGGTGCGCCATTCCATCGACGGGCATGGCGTGGTGACGCAGCGAACGCCGCTGTCCCGGCTGGCGCAGACGGGCCTGTATTCCCGGGTGCACATCTGTGGGCGCGGATCGCGGCATTGCTGCAATTCGTCATATATCTTCCGGGCAGACGTGCTGCATCCGCCGATGAAGCACAGTGCCAGGAGCGCGGCAATGGCGTTCCGGTAACGCATCGTCATCAGCCCACCAGTGAGGAAGGCAGCGCCCTAATGACGATGTCGGTTCCGTCGATGAACTGCACGGTGCAGAAGTCGGGATGCGGATTGATCACCCTGACCTGTTCCAGGTTGAGCAAGGCGTCCTCATCGACGATTCGTCCCATGCCGGTGCTGTACAACTGCACCTGCACCAGCGGTGGAAAGAGTTGCAGGAGCTCCTGGCTGTTGAGCGTTACCGCCAGTGTCGGCCGGCTTTCGTCAAAAGCGCAATGAATCAGGGTATTGCCGGTCTGCTCGGGACGGGAACGGGTCGTGTAGTTGATAGAACTGCCGTTCAGCAGCTTGTCGTGCAGGGTACCGTCATGACGAACCACCTGTATTTTGCGGATATTCATGGACTGCCTTTGTCGTTAATGGAATGCGTTTTTTTCCTCAGCATCTTAGCAAATCGCGATTCCCGTATCATGTGCGTCCCTTCGATTTGAAAGCGCGGTCATGTCCAACGCATGCGGTGTCGATTTCGGCACTTCCAATTCGACGGTTGGTTTTCACCGTCCCGGTCAGTCTGCCCTGTTGTTGCTCGAAGATGACAAGCCGACATTGCCGTCCGTCGTTTTTTTCAACGCGGACGACAATGCGGTGAGGTTCGGCCGCGCGGCACTCGCGGATTATCTTGCCGGTCATGAGGGGCGCCTGATGCGCTCG
>JAEZVM010000158.1 GCA_023420795.1 Pseudomonadota bacterium | reverse complement strand
TTCACTACTGTTTTTCATATGCAGCACAACACGATCGTTATCGAATCTCTCGACATGGATGGCCGGGGTGTCGGCCATTTGCAGAACGAAGACGGCACGCCGGGCAAGGTCATCTTCGTGGAAGGTGCATTGCCGGGGGAGCGCGTCGCATACCAATCCTTCAGAAAGAAGCCGAAATGGGAAGCGGCGACAATGACGGAGCTGTACAACGAATCATCCTTGCGGGTGAGGCCGAAGTGCGTGCACTTCGGTACTTGCGGCGGCTGTGCGATGCAGCATCTGGAGCCCTCGGCGCAGGTCGCGATGAAGCAGCGCGTCCTCGAAGATAACCTCTGGCACATCGGCAAAGTGCGTGCAGACACGATGATGCGGCCGATTTATGGCCCGACCTGGGGCTACCGGTACCGGGCGCGGCTATCGGTGCGCAACGTGCAGAAGAAGGGGGGCGTTCTGGTCGGCTTCCATGAAAGGAAGTCGTCCTACATCGCCGACATGATGACCTGTGAAATACTGCCGCCCCACGTGTCGGCAATGCTGGTTCCGCTGCGTAGGCTGGTGGAGTCGTTGACGATTTTCGAGCAGATGCCGCAGATCGAGCTTGCCGTTGGCGAGGATGTCACTGCGCTGGTATTGCGCATCATGGCGCCACTCACGGCGGATGATGAACAGAAGCTGAAAGCTTTCGCGGACGAGTATCGCATTCAGTGGTGGCTGCAGCCGAAAGGCCCGGATACCGTGTATCCGTTCTATCCGACGGATGTGCAATTGCATTATGCGTTGCCCGAGTTCGGCGTAAGAATGCCATTCAAACCTACCGATTTCACGCAGGTCAATCACCATATCAACCGCGTTCTGGTTGCAAAGGCCTTGCGCCTGCTGGATGCGCAGCCGAACGAAAGAATCGCAGACTTGTTCTGCGGCTTAGGAAACTTCACTCTGCCGATTGCGACACAGGCGCGCGAGGTGGTTGGCATCGAGGGCAGCACCACGCTGACCGGACGCGCACTGGAAAACGCTCGTGCGAACGGGTTGGCGGAAAGGACGGCTTTTCACTGCCGTAACCTGTTCGAAGCCACTACTGACGATTTCGTGGCGCTTGGAAAATTCGACAGGATGCTGATTGACCCACCGCGCGAAGGCGCAATCGCCGTATGTCAGGCGATCGCCGGTCTGGGAGAGCGCGAGATGAAGCCGAAACGCATCGTCTATGTGTCGTGCAGTCCTTCCACGCTGGCGCGCGACGCGGGCTTCCTCGTTCATCAGGGTGGCTATGTGTTGAAGCAGGCCGGGGTAGTGAACATGTTCCCGCATACTGCCCACGTGGAGTCGATTGCGGTATTCGAGCTGGCGGAATAACCGGCCGAAAAACGAAAAAGCCGACCATAAGGTCGGCTTGCAAGCAGTCTGGTTGGCGTTAGTCGCGCTCGCCGCCGAAGATTCCTAGAAGTGCAAGCAGATTGCTGAAGATGTTGTACACATCCAGATAGATTGCAAGCGTCGCCGAGATGTAGTTGGTTTCACCGCCATTGATGATTTGCTGTACGTCGAACAGGATGTAAGCGGAAAAAATCGCAATCGCCAGCACGGAAATCGCAAGGTACAGCGCGGGCAGCTGGAGAAATACGTTGGCCAGTGCAGCGACGAGGATCACCAGTACGCCGGCAAACAGCCACTTGCCGAGTCCGGAGAAATCGCGCTTGGATACCGTGGCGATTGTCGCCATTGCGGCAAAGATTGCGGCAGTACCGCCGAATGCCGTCATGATCAGCGATGCACCATTTGAGAAGCCCAGAATCGC
The DNA here is from genome assembly GCA_023420795.1 of Pseudomonadota bacterium. Taxonomy (GTDB): domain Bacteria; phylum Pseudomonadota; class Gammaproteobacteria; order Burkholderiales; family Burkholderiaceae_D; genus Noviherbaspirillum. The sequence goes on along the minus strand of JAEZVM010000158.1, from coordinate 8,141 downwards.
GCCGATCAGGCGGGACAGCATGAGGCCCATGAAGAAGGTGAAGCCGAGCAGGATAACGACCCCAAGGCCGGAATTCTTGGTTTTTTCGATTGCGTAGAAGAAGCCGAATGCAATGCCAAGAAACAGCATGAATCCAATGAACGGGCTGCCGGAGAAAAACGAGAAGTTGAATTGCACGCCCAGCCAGGCGCCGAGCACGGTCGGAATCATCGACAGCGCCAGCAGCCAGTAGGTGTTGCGCAGTACGCGATTGCGAATTGCAAGAGATTCGCTGGCACTGCCATAAATGCGTTGCAGGTTTTGATCCATATTGCCTCCGATGTGTTGAGGGGCCGAGAAAAGATGACAGAAGCATAGCATGTACAACTCTTGAAGAGGGCGCAGCGGAGGTGCGAGCCAGTCTGTGTGGGCTTGCTTGCTCTGCTGGAACTCCTGAGAAAAGACCTTTCATGCTAGAATAGAGGGTTAGTCCAATCCTGAATTATTTACCTTAACCCCTTCTTTTTATTGGAGTTTTTACAGATGGCAATCGAACGCACCCTGTCGATCATTAAGCCCGACGCAGTCGCCAAGAACGTGATCGGCCAGATTTACACCCGTTTCGAAAACGCCGGCCTGAAAATCGTTGCTGCTCGCATGGCGCAACTGTCACGTGCCGAAGCCGAAGGTTTTTATGCCGTGCACCGTGAGCGTCCGTTCTTCAAGGATCTGGTCGATTTCATGGTTTCCGGCCCGGTCATGGTGCAGGTTCTGGAAGGTGACAACGCAATTGCGAAGAACCGCGAACTGATGGGCGCGACTGACCCGAAGAAGGCTGACAAGGGCACCATCCGTGCTGACTTCGCGGATTCCATCGATGCGAACGCCGTGCATGGTTCCGACGCCGCGGACACCGCCAAGGTCGAAATCGCGTACTTCTTCCCGGCGCTGAACGTCTATTCCCGTTAATTGAAACCTCGCTCGCCTTGATTGACTTCGTTATGTCAGGAGCGAGCAAAGCAGTGAAATATCGTTATGACGGCTCTCACCAATCTGCTGGATCTCGATCCCGCGCAACTTGTTGCCTACTGCGGCGAGTTGGGTGAGAAGCCGTTTCGCGCAAAGCAGTTGCAGCGCTGGATACATCAGTTTGGCGCCAGCGACTTCGATGCGATGACCGATCTGGCAAAGTCGCTGCGCGACAAGCTCAAGACGCGCGCAACGATCTTCGCGCCCTCCATAATCAGCGATCATACATCTGCCGACGGCACCCGCAAGTGGCTGCTGGATGTCGGGCAGGGCAATGCCGTCGAAACCGTTTTCATCCCTGAAGAGAATCGCGGCACGCTGTGCATTTCGACGCAGGCCGGATGCGCGGTGAACTGCCGCTTCTGCTCTACAGGCAAGCAGGGCTTCAGTCGCAACCTGTCCGTGGGTGAAATCATCGGCCAGCTCTGGATGGCCGAATTCGAATTGCGCAGGACCAAGGGCATCGAGCCTGGCCCCAGAGGCGAGCGCCAGATCACGAATGTCGTGATGATGGGCATGGGCGAGCCGCTGTTGAACTTCGAGCCGACTGTCACGGCGCTCAAGCTGATGCTGGATGATAATGCCTACGGCCTGTCGCGCCGGCGCGTGACCGTGTCCACCAGCGGGGTTGTGCCGATGATCGACAAGCTGGCAGAGGAGTGCCCGGTCGCACTGGCGGTGTCGCTTCATGCCTCCAACGATCCGCTGCGCGATAGCCTGGTCCCGCTGAACAGGAAATATCCGCTGGCCGAACTTATGGCGGCCTGCAAGCGTTATCTCGCTTATGCGCCGCGGGATTTCATCACGTTCGAATATTGCATGCTCGATGGCGTCAACGACAGTGACGAACATGCGCGCGAGCTGATCGCGCTGGTACAGAATGGTGCGGCCTCCGTGCCATGCAAATTCAACCTGATTCCATTCAATCCGTTCCCGGAGTCCGGCTTGAAGCGCTCCAATAACGGACGCATCAAGGCATTTGCCCAGATTCTCATGGATGCAGGTATTGTTACGACTATTCGCAAAACGCGCGGCGACGATATCGATGCGGCGTGCGGTCAATTGGCTGGCGAAGTGCAGGATCGTACACGGGTACAGGAGCGGATGCTGAAGATGGCGGAATATCAGAAAAAATTCGGTAAGGATTTCGGCCGCATCGTAGAGGTGCACAAGTAATGAAGAGTCGATTCCTTTTTTTGATTGCTCTTGGGATTGCCTCGACATTGCTGGCCGGCTGCGGCACTCAGCCGGTAGCGGGTTCACGGGACGACTTGCAGACCAGTTCCGACTACACGAATAACCAGAAGCTGGCACGCATTCGCCTGCAACTGGCGGTCGGGTATTACGAACAGCGGCAAATGGCGGAGGCGCTTGACGACATCAAGCGGGCACTGCAGGCGGATCCGAATTTTGCGGATGCCTACAGTGTGCGTGGTCTGATTTATATGGACATGGGGGAAAGCCGTCTGGCGGAAGAGAGCTTTTTGCAGGCAATCCGGCTGGCGCCCAATGATCCGAATTTGAGCAATAACTATGGATGGTTCCTGTGCCAGAACGGACGGGAGCGGCAGTCGATTTCGTATTTTGAAGCTGCGCTGAAGAATCGCAACTATCAGTCGCCCGCGAAGGCACTCAACAATGCCGGCAACTGCAGTCTGAAATTCGGAGACAAGCTATCGGCGGAGCGTTATTTTTCCCAGGCGTTTCAGTATGAGCCGGGTAATCCTTTGACCAATACCAGTTTGGCCAAACTCTATTTTGAACGGGGCGATAATGAACGCGCGCGTTTCTACATTGGCCGAGTGATGAAGGCGGACATCATGACCGCAGAAGTGCTGTGGCTTGCAATAAAGATCGAACGCAAGCTGGGCGACCGCGCTGCGGAAAACAGCCTTGTTACACAGTTACGCCGCCGGCATGGCGGTTCGGAAGAGTTTGCCGCCTATCAGCGTGGAGCATTCGATGAGTGATCAGGAAAACGGTCAGTCGGCTGCAGGCGACGTACAGGGCGGTCAGCCGATTGCCTCGCCAGGTGCCCAGCTCGCTGGCTATCGGGAAGAGCGCGGCTGGACCATCGAGCAGGTTGCCAGCCAGTTGAACCTTGCGCCGAGGCAGATTGCCGCGATTGAAAATGACGATTACCAGGCATTGCCTGGTATGCCGATTGCCCGCGGCTTCATACGGGCCTATGCAAAGCTGTTGAAAGTTGATGCGACTCCGCTGCTGGCGGCAGTCGGAGGCGAAACGCCCGCGCCGAACGAATCGCTGTCGCCGAGAAAAACGCTCTCCACGCCATTTTCCGAGGCGCGTGTGCCTTCGATGATGGAGCGCCCGGGTCTCTCTTCAAAATGGGTTATTGGCCTACTGCTGGCGCTTTTGCTGGGGGTTGCGATATGGGCTGCGCAACAGGGAGGTGGTTTTCCTCAGATGCCTACGTCTGCGACGTCGCAGGTGGCAAATGACGCTGCGAAGCCATCCGGCAGTGAGGGAGGCTCGCAGCAAGCAGCAAATGAAAGTGCTGCACCTGGTTCCCAGCCGGCACCCGCAGATGGGACTGGAGAAAATGCTGCCGCGCCTGAAAACGTCACTCCGGCAGATGCTTCTGTTTCCATGGCGGCGCCGGCTCAGTCCGGACAGGCCGCAGCGCCGTCAGTTGAAACGCCGATACCCGCTGCCGATAATGCCTTGGTGCTGACGGCGCACGAAGAGTCATGGGTGGAGATCAGGCGAGCAGATGGAAACGGCATTGTGTTTTCCCGGTTGATGAAGGCGGGGGAAAAAGAGCGCATTGAGGTGACCGAGCCCTTGTCGATCGTGATCGGAAATGCCGCCGGCGTCGATGCGACTCTGCGCGGAGCGGCGGTCGAGTTGAAGTCCACCAAGAGCAATGTGGCACGGTTAAGTTTGAAGTAGGGCAGGTATGGCATTAGCGAACACTCCAATCGATTCGGGACCGCTTGCGCGACGGGGCAGCCGTGGCGTGACGATTCGCTACGGCACGCGCGAGGTCGTCGTGGGCGGGGCCGCGCCGGTAGTCGTTCAGTCGATGACAAATACCGATACTGCCGATGCAATTGGCACTGCGATCCAGATCAAGGATCTGGCGCGTGCGGGCTCCGAGCTTGTTCGCATTACCGTCAACACGCCGGAAGCTGCGGCGGCAGTCATTGCCATACGTGAGCAGCTGGACAAGATGGGAGTTGATGTCCCGCTGGTCGGCGACTTCCACTATAACGGCCACAAGCTTCTCAGCGATTTTCCTGATTGTGCGCAGGCCTTATCGAAATACCGGATCAATCCCGGCAATGTGGGGCAGGGCGCAAAGCGCGACACGCAGTTCGCACAAATGATCGAAGTGGCTTGCAGATACGAGAAGCCGGTTCGCATCGGCGTCAACTGGGGGAGCCTCGACCAGGCTCTGCTGGCTCGTATCATGGATGAAAACGCGCAGCGCCCAGAACCATGGAATGCGCAGGCCGTCATGTATGAAGCGCTGGTAACTTCGGCCATCGAGAATGCGCAGCGTGCGGAAGAGATCGGTCTTGCCGGGGACAAGATCATCCTCTCCTGCAAGGTATCGGGTGTGCAGGATTTGATCGCCGTGTATCGGGAGCTCGCGCGCCGCTGCGATTATGCCTTGCACCTCGGACTGACCGAGGCCGGCATGGGCAGCAAGGGAATCGTTGCGTCCACCGCAGCGCTGTCGGTTCTCCTGCAGGAGGGAATTGGCGATACCATCCGCATTTCGCTCACTCCCGAGCCGGGCGGCGATCGCACGAAGGAAGTCGTCGTCGCGCAGGAAATCCTGCAGACGATGGGATTGCGCAAGTTCGCGCCGATGGTGATCGCATGCCCCGGTTGCGGACGAACCACATCGACCGTGTTCCAGGAATTGGCCGACAAGATCCAGACGTATCTGCGAGAGCAGATGCCGGTATGGAAGAAGCAGTATCCCGGCGTGGAAAACATGAATGTCGCCGTGATGGGATGCATCGTCAACGGCCCCGGCGAATCCAAGCACGCGAATATCGGCATCAGCTTGCCTGGAACCGGTGAGTCGCCGGCTGCACCAGTTTTCGTCGATGGCGAAAAGAGTGTCACCTTGCGTGGCGAGCATATCGCCGAAGAGTTCCAGGCGATCGTGCTGGAATACGTCAAAACCCGTTATGGAAAAGACGCGGTCACTAGCAGTTGATTGCAGTTGAGCCGCATTGCTTACGTAGAGAATGTCTGAAAACAAGAAAGCAGAAAAAATCGTCGGCGTGAAAGGGATGAACGACATCCTGCCTGCCGACGCGCCGTTGTGGGAGCTGTTCGAAAACACCGTGCAATCGGTGCTGAAGAGCTACGGCTTCCAGCAGATCCGCACGCCTATCGTCGAGCCGACCGCATTGTTTGCACGCGGTCTTGGCGCGGTGACGGACATCGTTGAAAAGGAAATGTATTCGTTCGTCGATTCGATGAACGGCGACCAGTTGACGCTGCGCCCCGAAAGCACCGCAGGCGTGGTGCGCGCCGCACTGGAACATAACCTGACATATGACGGTCCGAAGCGCCTGTGGTACGCAGGCCCGATGTTCCGCCACGAGAAACCGCAGCGAGGCCGCTATCGCCAGTTCCATCAGGTAGGTGCCGAAGCACTGGGTTTCACCGGGCCGGATATCGACGCCGAACTGATCATGCTGTGCCAGCGCCTGTGGGATGATCTCGGCCTGCAGAACATCAGGCTGGAACTGAATTCGATCGGCAATGCGGATGAGCGCAATCGCCATCGGGCTGATCTGGTTGCCTATTTCGAGCAGCACAAGGAATTGCTCGACGCCGATGCGCAGCGCCGCCTGCATTCGAATCCCCTGCGGATCCTGGACACCAAGAATCCTGCGATGCAGGCGATGGTGAATGCAGCGCCGAAATTGCTGGATTACCTCGGCGAAGAATCGCGTGCACATTTCGAAGGCGTGCAAAAGATCCTGCGCCACAACAGCATTCCGTTCACGATCAACCCGCGCCTCGTTCGCGGGATGGATTATTACAATCGCACCGTGTTCGAGTGGGTAACCGACCAGCTGGGATCGCAGGGCACGGTATGCGGTGGTGGCCGCTATGATCCGCTAATCGAAATGTTCGGCGGCAAACCGACTCCCGCATGCGGTTTTGCGATCGGCGTCGAGCGTCTGCTTGAGCTGATGAAGGCAAATGGCGAGCAGTTCGCGCCGAATCAATGCGATGTGTACGTCGTGCATCAGGGGGAAGCGGCACAACTCCAGGCGTTCGTGATTGCCGAGCGGCTGCGGGATGCCGGCCTCGATGTCGTTCTCAACTGCGCATCGACCAGCGGTGGAGGCAGCTTCAAGTCGCAGATGAAACGGGCCGATGCCAGCGGCGCGAGTTTCGCCGTCATCATCGGCGACGATGAGGTTGCGAAAGGCGTTGCGACGGTCAAGATCATGCGCGCGGAAGATACGGATACCAATCAGACTACAGTCGCCTTCGAGGCCGTCCCCGATTACCTGCTGGACCAGATTGCATGCGGGGACGGCTGCGACGACCCGACGCATCACCACCATCATCATTAATATCAGGACAACATGGCATACGATCTCGAAGAACAAGAACAGTTAGCCACGCTAAAGGCGTGGTGGAATCAGTACGGCAACCTGGTGACCTGGCTGCTGATCATCGCATTGGCCGGCTATGCGGCCTGGGCGGGCTGGAACTATTATCAGCGCAATCAGTCGGCGCAAGCTGCGCAGTTGTACGGCGAACTGCAGAAGGCGGCAGGGTCGAAAGACAATGCCAAGGTCCAGCGCGCCGCGTCAGACATGACGACAAAGTTCGGCAGAACCGCGTATGCGCAAATGGCCGCGCTTATTGCAGCCAAGAGCGCATTCGAAGCGAACGATCTGGGCATTGCCAAGACGCAGTTGCAGTGGGTTGTCGAGCATGGAAACGCTGAATACAAGGCGCTCGCAAAAATCAGGCTGGCTGGCATCCTGCTTGATGAAAAAGCTTATGAGGAAGGCCTGAAGCTGCTGGCTGGCGATTTTCCCGAGGCATTCTCGGGCGCTGTGGCTGACCGCAAGGGGGACATCCTGGTTGCGCAGGGCAAGATCGAAGATGCTCGCGCCGCATACCAGCTTGCGCTTGAAAAGACCGATGAAAAAAATCCGGCACGCCAGCTGATCCAGATGAAGCAGGATGCAATCGGCGGCGCACCAGCCAAAGCCGCGGCTTAACGCAGCAAAAGGGGAAAAGATGCATATCGCCGTAAAGGTAACGTGGGCAGCGGCGCTCGCCGTGCTCGCCGGGTGTTCTTCGTTGAATCCGTTTGCCAGCAAGAGCGGATCGCGCAATCCACCGGCTGCACTGGAGGAATTCAAACCAACGCTGAACGTGCGTACTGCATGGTCGGCGTCGGTGGGCAACGCAAAGGCTTTTGCGTTCTCCCCGGCGGTCACGAGTGATGGCGTGTTTGCCGCGGCGGCCGACGGCTCGGTGATGCGCATCGATGCGGCGACGGGCCGCACGCTGTGGCGCATCAATGCCGATGCCCGGCTGACTGCGGGTGTCGGCAGCGATGGCGCGACCGTGGCAGTCGCCGCCGAAGAGGGCGTCCTGATGGCATTTGACGGCGACGGAAAGCTGCGCTGGAAAACGCAGGCATCAAGCGAAATCCTGTCTGCTCCGGCAGTCGGACAAGGCCTGGTTGTCGTGCGCAGCGTCGATAACCGTATTGCCGCCTACGATGCGGAGTCGGGTACGCGGCGTTGGGTGGCGCAGCGGACATCGCCGCCATTGACGTTGCGCACGGCTCCCGGCATCGCGATTGCCGGTTCCACGGCGTTCGTAGCCTTGCCGGGCGGCCGATTGGTGGCGCTGGCCTTGGGCAACGGGGGCGCGCGCTGGGAAGTCGCTGTCGGCGACCCGAAGGGCACGACGGAACTGGAACGTATTGCGGACCTGTCTGGCGCGCCTGTCGTCGTCGGTGGAGACGTATGCGCGGTGGCTTATCAGGGCCGGGTAGCATGTTTTGACGCTGCCAGCGGCGCGCCGCGCTGGGGCAAGGCGTTCTCCAGCGAGGTCGGTGTCGGTGCTGACGGCCGTTATGTGTTTGCGGCAGACGAGCGCGGCGC
>JAEZVM010000032.1 GCA_023420795.1 Pseudomonadota bacterium | reverse complement strand
GCGGCAAGTGCGATGACGATGTATTTGATGGTCTTGTTCATGTCACTCCCTCATTCGACCGAGCAATCGGTTGATGCATTCGGCTCATGCCGCTCCGTGTCGATGCGCCTTCAATGCGAAGCGCGCCGGATCGAGTGCGGCTGCCAGTTCGCGCGACACCGGCAGCGGTTCGCCTTCCAGCATCGACGCGAGCAGCTCGGCAGCGAACGGCGACCATACCAGTCCGCGCGAGCCGTATGCGAGCAGGCTGTACGCGCCGGGCAGACGTGGCACGTCGCGCAGGCGGCTGCCGGCGATCGGCGCAGCCGGATCAGGCAGCGCGCCAACCAGCGGCAAGCGGTCCTGCGACACGCAGCGGAAGCCGACCCGGCCGGCGAGTCCCTCCGATGCGACTTCCGCCTGCGGCAGCACCTGCGCCAGCCGCTGCAGGTTCTTCTCGTGGCTCGACTGCCGCAGCTGCGGATCGCGGTCCATCTCGTAGGTCGCGCCGACGCAGCATACGCCCTGCGCCGGTCGCGTCACATAGCCGTCGCCGCAGACCACCATCGGCAGCAGCGGGAGGCTGCCGGCCGGCACATGCGTGACCTGTCCGCGTATCGTCTTCAGCGGCAACTCTTGTATTTGAGGAAAGAAACTTGCATTGGTTCCGGTTGCGACGATCAGTACCGGCGCTTGCGCAATGATGTCTCCATTGCCGTCACATACGCGCCAGTTGCCGTCAATGTATTCCGGCGCGGCGACTTCCCGCGAAAAATGCCGCTGCAGCCGGTCGCCGCAGGCGGCGAGCAGCGCATTGCACAGACTGCCCGGCGTCGCCCAGCCGCCTTGCGGGAAGTGCCAGCCGCCATGCAGATTCGGGTTGCCGAGCAGTTCCGACACGGCGGTCGCGTCCAGCCAGCGCGCATACTCTTGCGGATAATCGAGCGCTTCGACCATCTCCTGCTGCTCGCGCGCCTCGTCCGCATTGGCCGCAAGCTGCAGCACGCCGCAAGCCTCGCCGTCGAATGCGCGGCCGATGCCACCGAGCTTGTTCCATAGCTGCATCCCGAACAGATAGGCGGCGCGGATCAGCTGCGAAGTCTGGTTGTCGTCCTTCGACGGAAGCGGCAGCGCAATGCCGGCCAGATTGCCGGAAGTTTCCTGCGCCGGCATATCATGCCGCTCGATCAGGTCGATGCGCCAGCCGCGTGAGGCCAGCCGTTCGCAGGCGGCACTCCCGGCAAGGCCCGCGCCGATCACGATCGCATGGCGCTCGGCCGGCTCCTGTGCTGCCGCCGGCTGCCAGCGCGGTTCATAGCGGGCAGCCAGCATTTCGCGCTTGCGGCCGAAGCCCGGCGGCTTGTCGCAGACGAAGCCGGCCCGCGTCAGCGCCTCGCGCACTGGCCCGGCCACCGTATAGGTCGCGAGCGTTGCCTGCGGCGCGGCGATCCGGTTCAGCCGCGCGAGAATGTCCGGCGACCACATGTCCGGATTCTTGCTGGGCGCAAAACCATCCAGATAAAACGCATCGGCAGCGGCATCGATTTGCGGCACGCATTCGGCGACATCGCCGAACACCAGCGTCAGCACCACGCGCCCTTCGTCCAGCAGCAGGCGATGAAACCCCGGCACCAGCGGCGGCCACGCGGCGCGCAATGACTCCGACAACTCTGCCAGCTCCGGCCACAGCGCATGCAGCCGCGCCAGATCGGCGGCAGAAAACGGATGCTTTTCTATCGACACATAGTGCAGTTGCTGCGGCCTTTGCGGATCGTCGCGCCACGCCATCCAGGTCGCAAGGAAGTTCAGCCCGAGACCGAAACCGGTCTCCAGGATCACGAAGCGGCGCCTGTCGCGCCAGCGCTCCGGCAGCCGATTCCCACCCAGAAAAACATGGCGCGCCTGCGCCAGGCCGCCATCGGCGGAGTGATAGACATCGCCGAAGGCTTCTGCGTAAGGAACGCCATCGACAAACGACAGGGTGGCGGGGACAAGGCGCTGGCTGGACATGGGGATCGGGGCTGGTGAGGAAACGGTCTCATTGTAGCGGCGCGTCTGCATGCAGCAAACATGCGAAAAAACATGCTGCGCGAGAGTCGGTGCTGAGATAATACGCAGCTTCGTTTTTAGTCAGCTATCGAGCCGTCAGATGAACCAGTCCCGCAATCCAGAAACTCCGCGCCCTCCGTACGCCGTGCGCAATTCGCGCGTCCACGGCAAGGGCGTGTTCGCCACCCGCAAGATTCCGGCCGGCGCGCAGATCGTCGAATACGAAGGCGAGCGCATCAGCTGGAAGGAAGCTGTGCGGCGCGAAAACACCAAGGCTCCCGACGACTTCCACACCTTCTTCTTCAGCCTCGACGGCGGCAAGATCATCGACGGCGGCAGCAACGGCAACGACGCACGCTGGATCAACCATTCATGCGAGCCGAACTGCGAAGCGCGCGAGGAAGACGGCCGCGTATTCATTCATGCGCTGCGCGACATCGCGCGCGGCGAGGAACTGAACTATGACTACGGCCTGATTCTCGAGGAACGCTACACACCGGCACTGAAGAAGGCATATGCCTGCCTGTGTGGCGCGCCGAACTGTCGGCATACCTTGCTGGCGCCGAAGAAGAGAAAGAAAAAATAAGGCGCCGCGGCCCGCGCCATTAGCCGAGGAACTTCAATCCCGCGATTCCTGCCAGGATCAGCCCCACGCATACCAGTTGCAGCGCCGACATCGGCTCACCGAGCAGCAGGGCGCTGCCGATAGCGGTGCCCGCGATGCCGATCCCGGTCCATACTGCGTACGCGACGCCGAGCGGCAGCGACTTCACCGCTATCCCGAGCAGCACGACGCTGAGCACCATCGCGCCGGCCGTGCCCACAGAAGGCCATAGCCGCGTGAATCCTTCGGTATATTTCAATCCGATGGCCCAGCCGATTTCGGCCAGCCCGGCCAGCACAAGAACAATCCAGGACATGTTTCCCTCTTTGCGTGGCCGTCCACAATGGTGATGAAGAGGCGGGGCCGTCCCCGCTTTCGGT
>JAEZVM010000020.1 GCA_023420795.1 Pseudomonadota bacterium | reverse complement strand
CCAAGCTGGCCAGCATCATGGAGGCCAAGGGCATACAGGACAAGGTCCATGTCGTGAACTTCCATGCGTGGTGCGTGCGACAACTGGACACGTACAACGCCGGCAAGCCGCAGCATGACAAGAATCTGGATGTGTTCTTCGAAGCCTGCGTGGAGCGCGTGATCCGCTCCGTCGAAAACAAGATCATCCCCTCCGCGCAATACGACGCGGTGCTGATCGACGAAGGCCACGACTTCAAGCCGGAATGGTTCAAGCTCATCGTGCAGATGATCCATCCCGACTTCAACTCGCTGCTGGTGCTGTACGACGACGCGCAGTCGATCTACAACGGCCCGAAGAAGCTGCGGTTTTCCTTCTCCAGCGTCGGCATCCAGGCACAAGGCCGCACCACCATCCTCAAGCTGAACTACCGCAACACGGCGGAGATCCTCGCCGTTGCCCGCGCCTTCGCGGACGACCTGCTCACCGCCAGCAATACCGAAGAAGACCAGGCGCCGACCGTGCAGCCGATGAGCGCAGGTCGGCACGGCCCCAAGCCGCTGCTGATCAAGCTGCCCACGCTGAAAGATGAAGCGGCTTACATCGCGGACAGGATCAAGGAAGCAAACAAAATGGGCACGCCGTGGAACGACATGGCGGTCATCTACCGTCGCTACAGCATCGGACAGGAACTCACCGAAGCACTGACGCGTAAAGGCATTCCCTTTCAATGGCAGCAGGACAAGAAACATTCCTACGATCCGTTACACGACAGCGTGAAGCTGGTCACCATGCACAGCAGTAAAGGGCTGGAGTTTCCGTTTGTGTGTATTCCGGGGATCGGCGAGCTGGCGAAGGATGATGATTTGCAGGATGAGGCGCGGTTGCTTTATGTGGCGATGACGCGGGCGACGCATGAGCTTGTGATGACGCATGGAGAGGCGTCGGTGCTTGCGGAGAAATTGGAGCGGGCGATGGCGACGCTGACGACGCTGTGATGCGAGCCTGAGTATTCGAGTCTGACCCTACATACTTCTTTACATACTTCTGCACTACATACTTCACTCTGCTATATAAGCAACGTTTCCTTAAAACAGATGATGGCTACTACTAACACTGAAATATTTGCATTCGTACTTATGCCATTTAGTCAGTCTTTTAATGACATATACAAGCTTGGTATCAAGGAGGCAGCAAGCAATCTAGGAATCCTTGCCGAGAGGGTTGATGAGCAAATTTATCGAGAAGGCATGCTTGAACGAATCTATAGGCAGATAGAGCTAGCAGATTTCATCATCGTGGACATGACGAGCCAAAACCCTAATGTTTTTTATGAAGTTGGTTACGCACATGCAAAAGGAAAACTCTGCATTCACCTCACTCAGAGGGCGGACGACATTCCGTTTGATTTAAAGCATCACCGCCATATCGTGTACGGTTCGTCCATCACCGATTTGCGTACCCGCTTGGCAGAAGAGATGTCTTGGGCGAAGGCTCAGATTGAAACTATTCGATCAAGTCGCATCAAGGTTACCTTGAAAGATATAACCGGGCTTGTCGAAAAATCCAGATACGCCGCATGGGGGACAGTCGATTTCAAAGTAGATCTTCATAATGAAAGCCAAACCGCATCCGCGGAGATCGATGCTATTTACTTCTATTCAAAGAAAGGGTGGACACTTACGCAAGATGGAAAGGAATGTCCAACGACCGACTCAGATCATCCAGATTTTCCGTCACGCCACTTCCTCACATCACCTGTACGGCGCTTAAACAAAAATGCTTGGGCTCAACTAAAGTTTTCTGCGAAGCGGATCCTTGCTCTTGCAACGGACGGCGAAGAGCTAAAAGATTCGTATAGGCTTACAGGACGATCAATGATTCGTCTTGTAACCGTAGAGGGAAACCATGACTATGAGTTTCCTGTGGAAGTAACAATCGATGATCTACCTTTCTAGACGCATTCAATGCACCAAATATTGATACATGCATAGTGAAATCATGCGTATCTAAGAAACAAGGGCTCCATCCGAAGCCCTTGTTCATAGTGGGAGTGGGTATTTACCGATCAGGGAAAACCCACATGCGCATCAACCGCACGCGCCAATCGCCCCGCACGAAGTACAGAACTCACACCCATCCTTCTTGATCACAGCAGCGTTACCGCACTCCTTGCACACCTTCCCGTGCATGGTCGGCGCAGCCTTGGCCGGATGCGTCGGTTCAGCGGTGACCACGCCCATCGATTTCACCGGATTGCCTTCTTCGGTGAGGATGCCGAGCATCGCGTAGCGGTGGATCACCAGTTGCGCGATGTAAGCGACGGTGGACGGGTAGCTGGCCTGCTTCTCGCTGCCGGGGACGCGGGCGAGGAAGTCGCCGCGCGGCTCGGCGTAGTTGAGCAGCTTGCGCAGCTTCATGCCGATCCATGCCGGATCGACCACGCGCATGTCGTGCGAGAGCAGCTTGCACAGGCCGTCGAGGGTGTGCGGATGGCCGCCGGTGAGCCACATGCTGTACGGGCGGCGGGTGCCGTCGGGCATCTGCAGCTCTTTGAGCATCAGCACGAAGTCGTCTTCGGTCGCCGGGTTGCGCACGTCGGCGACCCAGGCGAGCGTGCCGTCGGTGCCGGTCTTGGGCTCATGCGGTGCGAACAGCGCGTCGAGCACCGGGGTTGGGTCGTTTTCCTGCTCGTTCAGTGCGCCGAGCTGGTTGTAGCGGAACTCGACGAGCTTCGCGAAGGCGGCGGTGGCGCTGGGAACCTGCACCATCTGGCCGTTCGGCGGCATCGGCATTTCGAACGGGTCGCCGTAGGCGTTGGACAGCAGCGACAGGCGGCGGCGCATCCAGCCGCGGTCGTTGGCGCGCATGTCGGCCGACAGGGTCTTGGCGAGCGCGTCGAGGCCGCGCGGCGGCTGGCCGCCGAGCACCCAGACTTCGAACGGCACGCCGCCCTTGTCGGAGACGGCGACCGCGAACTCGCCCTGCGGGGTTTCGATCATCTCGCTGATCCAGGCGTTGGAGCCGGCGGGTAGGCCCGGGCGCGACGGCCAGCGCAGCGAGGCGAGGACCGGCGTGGTGGCGAGTTCCTTCAGGACGAGGCGCTTGTCCTGCTCGGGCAGCTTGATCGGTTCCGGTGCGGTGCTGGTCGGGGTGACGGACAGCACTGCGCCGAGCACGTTGTTCGGGCGGTAGGTGGTGATGCCCTTCAGGCCCTTGTGCCATGCCTGCATGTAGAGGTCCTTGAAGTCTTCGTACGGATAGTCTTCCGGCACGTTGACGGTCTTGGAGATGGCGGCGTCGATGTAGGGCGCGACGGCGGCGACCATCAGCATGTGATCGGTGGCGGAGATGTCCAGCGCGGAGACGAAGGCTTCCGGCAGCTTGCTGGTGTCGTGGCCGAGCGCGCGATAGACGCGGTAGGCGTGGTCTTCGACGGTGTAGTCCTTCTTGGTGCCGTCGGGCATGCGCTTGGCGCGGTTGTAGAACCAGGAGAACGCGGGCTCGATACCGTTGGAGGCGTTGTCGGCGAATGCGAGCGAGATGGTGCCGGTCGGCGCGATCGAGGTCAGGTGCGAGTTGCGGATGCCGTGCTTGCGGATCTTGGCCTTCAGTTCTTCCGGCAGGCGCGAGGCGAAGCCGGCGGACAGGTACTTGTCGGCGTCGAACAGCGGGAACGCGCCGCGCTCCTGCGCCAGCTCGACCGAGCTTTCATAGGCGGCGTCGCGCATGACGCGGGAGATGTCGGCGGACAGCGCGCGGCCGGCTTCGGAGTCGTAGCGCAGGCCGAGCATGATCAGCGTGTCGCCCAGACCAGTGTAGCCAAGGCCGAGGCGGCGCTTGGCGTCGGCTTCGCGCGCCTGCTCCGGCAGCGGCCACTTGGTGGCGATCAACACGTTGTCGAGCATGCGCACGGCGATCTTGGTGACTTTCGAGAGCAGGTCGAAATCGAACTTCGCGTTTTCGGTGAACGGGTCCTTGACGTAGGCGTTCAGGTTCAGGCTGCCGAGGCAGCAGCAGCCATAGTCCGGCAGCGGCTGTTCGCCGCAGGGATTGGTTGCTTCGATCTTCTCGCAGTAGGCGAGGTTATTTTCCGCGTTGATGCGGTCCATGAACAGCACACCCGGCTCGGCCGCGTTGTAGGTGCTTTTCATGATCAGGTCCCAGATCTCGCGCGCACGGACCTTCTTGTATACCCACTTGCCGTCGGCGCGCTGGTAGGCGCCCTTGCTCATGATGTCGGCGTTGGGTTCGGTGGTGTGCGCGAGCTCGAATTCGCCGTCGGTATCGACCGCGCGCATGAATTCGTCGGTCACGCCGACCGAGACGTTGAAGTTGTTGAGCTGACCCTTTTCCTGCTTGACGGTGATGAAATCGACCACGTCAGGGTGATCGACATTCAGCACGGCCATCTGCGCGCCGCGGCGCGCGCCGGCGGATTCGACGGTTTCGCAGGAGCGGTCGAACACTTTCATGTAGGAGATCGGGCCGGAGGCGCTGCTGCCGGTGCCCTTGACCTTCGCACCCTTCGGGCGGATCGCGGAGAAGTTATAGCCGACGCCGCCGCCGCGGCGCATGGTTTCGGCCGCCTGCGCCAGCGCGGTGTAGATGCCGGGCTTGCCACCGTGGTCTTCGGTGATGGAGTCGCCGACTGGCTGCACGAAGCAGTTGATCAGCGTGGTCTGCAGGCCGGTGCCGGCGGCGGAAGAGACACGCCCGGCCGGAATGAAGCCGTTCTGCAATGCCCACAGGAAGCTCTCCTCATGCTTCTTGCGCGTCTTTTGCGGCTCAGCTTCGGCCAGCCCCCTTGCCACGCGTGCCTGAACCTGGTCGATGCTGGTTTCATCGCCCTTGGCGTACTTTTCGATCAGCACTTCGGTGGAGATGTCTTGGGGCTGCGCGAGCGCAATGGCGGCGCTTTCTAGTTTATGCAT
>JAEZVM010000413.1 GCA_023420795.1 Pseudomonadota bacterium | reverse complement strand
TGGCGTGGACTGCACTATCTGTGCAAGCACACGTCAACCGGCGAAATGTTGAAAATCAAGATGTTGAATGCACCGAAAAAAGACCTGATACGCGATTTCAACAATGCCATCGATTTCGATCAGAGTGCATTGTTCAAGAAGGTCTATGAAGAAGAATTCGGTACATTCGGCGGCGCGCCGTTCGGGGCCTTGATCGGCGACTACGAGATTACACGCCAACCGGAGGATATGTACTTCATCGAACAGATGTCGCATGTTGCAGCGGCATCGCATGCACCGTTCATATCGGCGGCATCTCCAGAATTGCTTGGGCTGGACTCGTTCGCGGATCTCGGCAAGCCGCGCGACATGGCGAAGGTGTTCGATACGCTGGAATATGCGAAATGGAAGTCGTTCCGCGAATCGGAAGATTCTCGCTATGTCGGCCTGGCTATTCCTCGCTTCCTTGGCCGGATGCCTTATCACCCGAAGGAAGGCACGGTTGTCGAAGGGTTCAATTTTGTCGAGGATGTCGATGGTACGCATCACGGCAAATACCTGTGGGTCAATAGCGCATATGCCTTCGCAGCACGGCTTACCAACGCATTCGAGCACTATGGCTGGTGTGCCGCTATCCGTGGCGTAGAGGGCGGGGGGTTGGTCGAGGATCTGCCGGCGCATACCTTCAAGACCGACGATGGAGAAATCGCGCTGAAGTGTCCGACCGAGATCGCGATTACCGACCGCCGGGAAAAAGAATTGAGCGACCTTGGCTTTATTCCGTTGGTGCATTGCAAGAATACTGACTACGCAGCCTTCTTCGGCGCCCAGTCGGTGCAGCGAGCCAAAAAATACAACACCGATGCGGCCAATGCCAACGCAGTGCTGTCAGGGCAGCTGCAATACATCTTTGCGTCCTGCCGTATTGCGCATTACCTGAAATCGATGATGCGCGACAAGATCGGCAGCTTTGCGGCGGCCTCGAACGTCGAGCAGTTCCTCAATAACTGGCTGGCTCAATACGTGGTGATGGACGATTCCGCGTCGCAGGAGGTCAAGGCGCAATATCCTTTGCGCGAAGCTTCCGTGCAGGTATCGGAGGTGCCCGGCAGGCCCGGCGTGTACCGTGCCGTCACCTTCCTGCGCCCGCATTTCCAATTGGATGAATTAAGCGTGTCTTTGCGCTTGGTGGCCGAGTTGCCGCAGTCGGCAAAGGCGTAGTGGTTTGTCTGCGGCAGTCAATAACAAAGTCAGCACGGAAGCGTGCATATTTTTTAGGAGCTATAAAGCATGAAGGATATTTACCTGAAGTTTGAGGGTGGCGATACAAAGATCGAAGGCGAGTCGCGCGACGAGGCCCACCCGAAATGGCTTGAGGCATTGTCATGGAGTCACTTGATTCGTCAGCCGAAATCGGCGACAGCCAGTACCTCGGGAGGCCATACCGCCGAGCGCTGCGAACATGGCGACATGATTTTCATGAAAGATATCGACTCGACCAGCCCTTCGCTTTGGCTGGCCTGCAGCCAGGGCGATACCTATAACAAGGTAACGATCGAATTCATGCGCGCCAACGGCAAGGACAAGGTCAAGTATCTCGAAATCGTCCTGAATCATGTCATCGTTTCCTCGGTGACCCCTTCCGTTCGCGAAGAAGGGCTTCCGACTGAGACTGTCGCACTGAAATACGCTTCGGTGAAATGGACTTACACGGTCCAAGGTGTCGATGGCAAGAAGGGCGGCAGCAACCCGCAGATGTGGAGCCTGGCGAAAAACAAGGCGACCGAAGCGGTGTAATCAAGTTCCACATTCTTCTTCACGTGATTGCGGCGTTTGCCATACGCCGCAATTTTCAACAGCCGACAGAATCGATTGCTACTAGCCATGGCGGCAGCTTTTTCCACGAAAACCAAATATCCACCGACCTTGTTCGAGAAGCTGGCAGACGATGCGCCCCGGGAACCGAATGAAAAACATCCATTGAGATTGATTTCTGCAGAGGAGTTGAAAGAGTCAGTGGCAAGAGATCTCGAAGCGCTGCTCAATTGCCGATGTGCACACGGCTCCGAAGTGCTTGAGCGTTATCCGGAAAGCTTCCGGTCAATGTGCAGTTATGGCATGAGCGATTTCGTAGGGCTGAGTCTGGCAAATCCAGCCGATCGCAATTACATCTGCCGCTCGCTGGAGAGAACCATTGCGACTCATGAACGCCGCCTCAGACAGGTATATGTCTCTCTGGAGTTGGAGAATGGCGCAGTGAACAAGCTCAAATTTGCGATTCATGCGCTTCTGGTTGTTCATCCTTCCACGGAACCTGTGTTCTTCGATGCACTGCTGCAGCCGTCAACGCTCCAGTATTCAGTCAACCGCGCAAAGACTGCCCTGCCGTCCTGAGATTCCATGGATACCTTGTTGCCATATTACGAGCGTGAACTGATCTTCCTCAGAAGGCAGGCGCACGACTTTGCAAAACGCTATCCGAAAGTGGCTAGCCGCCTTCTGTTATCGGGCGAGACATGCGAAGACCCGCATATCGAGCGATTGATCGAGTCATTCGCATTCCTTGCCGGGCGCATTCACAAGAAACTGGATGACGAGCTGCCGGAAGTCACCGACTCGCTTTTGCAGGTAGTCTTCCCTCAGTACCTGCGGCCGTTTCCATCCGTGTCTATCGCTCATTTCGATATGGAGGGAGTGTCGGCCCAACTGACGAAAGCGGCATGTATACCAAGAGGCACCGAGCTTAATACGCGCCCGGTGCGCGGTGTCGCATGCCGTTTCAGCACTGCCTACGATGTCAACATTTGGCCGGTAAGTATTGGCAAGGCTGGATACGAAAGCATATTTGACGCCAGTGGATTGCGTACTGAACTGGCGCGAACGGTCACGGGCACCATTCGGATCGACTTGAATGCTGAGTCGGAAGTGGCAGGCTTCGACACACTCGGCATAGGAAAGCTTCGGGTTTTTCTGAATGGAGAGGCGGCACTCGTTGCCCTGATTAGGGAAGCTCTTTTCCTGAGGACGGCAGGATTATGGATATCGACGCCTGATTCGTCTGCAAAGCTGGAGCTGCCTTTGAGTGCACTGCGTCCAGTTGGTTTTGCTGATTGCGAGAGCCTGCTTGAGTCTGACGCAAGGTCACATCGTGCTTACCAACTGATACTCGAATACTTTGTTTTCCCCGAAAAATTCAATTTCTTTGACCTTGATCTGAGCCTCCTGAAGGGAAAATTGCCTTCCCGCGTTCGCACTCTCGAAATCCGTATCGGTTTGGCCGGTACGGCAGACTCCGGAGAGAATTTGCTGAGCCGGATGGGAAGGGACAATTTTGTTCTCGGATGCACGCCCGTTGTTAATCTGTTCCGGCAAAACTCGGAACCGATTCGCGTCACGCAGACAACTACCGCCTATCCAGTCATTGTCGATAGCCGCCGGCCGCAAGCATACGAAGTTTACGACATAAAACGTGTGCTGAACGTGCGCGTGAGCCAGGACGGTGAAGACATCAGCGAATTCCGCCCCTTTTACTCGCTGCGACATGGCGAACAGCATGACGGGCCGGTCAAGTACTGGCATGCCAGCTACCTGGATGATGCCGCCGCTTCCACTGCAGGCTACACGATGGAGCTGTCGCTGGTGGACGCCGAAATGCGCATGCAGGAACCGGAAACCAATACCCTAAGCCTCGAACTCGAATGCACGAACAGCGATTTACCGTCGCAATTGCCGTTCGGGCTGCTTGATGGCGATCTGTTCACTGAGGGGGGATCTCTGGCGAAGGCTGTACGGTTTCTTCGCAAACCGACCGCCAGCTATCGTTTCCCGCGTGGACGCGGTGCGCAGTGGCGGCTGATTTCCCTGCTTGCATTGAGCAATTTGTCGCTGTCTGGGCAAGGTGTCGGTGCCATCAGAGAAGCCCTTTCGCTGTATGACATTTCAGGTTCGGCTTCAAACAGGCGGCAGATCAACGGCATCGCTTCGATAGAAAATCGCGCCGTCATGGCACGAATGGCCGGCAATCCGTTTCCGGTATTTGCACGCGGCATGGAGATCCGCGTCACCGTGGACGAAACACACTACGCAGGCATCGGGCTATTCATGTTCGCGCAGGTTCTGGATCATTTCTTTGGACTCTACGTCAATACCAACAGTTTTACCCAGCTGGTATTGGTGTCGAAACAATCGGGGCAGGAGCTGATTAAATGCCAGCCAAGGAACGGCGCATCCATTCTAGTTTGATCGATAGCCTCGACAACGAACCGCACCGTTTCGAGTTTTTCCAGGCGGTGAGGATGCTGCTGGCTCATCACAGGCAAAACTCGAATGGGAAGGAAGCGGATGCGCTCGAGCATATCGTGCGATTCCGGAACTCAGTTTCGCTCGCTTTTCCCCCGAGCGAAATCGAATCGATGGCAATCGAATGGGAGGATGCAGAAGAATCGGAATCAAAGCAGGGCAGAGATATGCGCAAGGCATTCAAGCGCGTCACCCTGGTTCCATCCTTCATGGGTTTGACGGGACCGTCCGGCGTATTGCCACGGCACTATACCCAGCACGTTGCCGAGCGTGAAATCTATCACCGCGATACTGCGACCCGGGCGTTCCTCGATATCTTCACGACCCGCGCAGTCAGCCTGTTCTATCAAAGCTGGCTCAAGTACAGGTTGTATTTTCAGTATGAGGCCGACCGCAAGCAGCGATTTCTCCCGCTGGTGTTAAGCCTTGCTGGACTTGGACTTCCAGGCATGTGCGAGCGGCTGACCGATCGCAGCCACGGAATGGCCGACGAATCGCTCGCCTACTACGCCAGTGCGCTTCGCAACCGTCCGCAGTCCGTCGAATGGTTTTCCCGCATTGCCGTGCAATATTTTCAGGTGCCTTTCCAAGTCGAGCAGTTTGTCGGCCAGTGGCTCGATTTGCCACCGCAGGAACATACACGGCTCGGCATGTCCAACTGCGCGTTGGGGCAAACCAGTTTCTGTGGCGATCGCATTTGGGATCGGCAGTCGAAAGTGCGTCTGACGATAGGTCCGCTACGGAAAAAGCAATTTGACGAATTTCTGCCCCGAGCTGCCGCTTCCGACAATCTCCGCCGTCTTTTCCGCTTAATGGTCGGCACGACTCTTGATTGCGAAGTCAGGCTCGTTCTGGACAAGTGCGATGTGACGGCCGCCAGATTGGATTCTCAATCCGGTTTTGCCCGACTCGGGTGGAGCGCCTGGTGCAAGTCCACCGATATTCGCTCGGATTCATGCGACACCGCTTATCTGATGGCGGCAGCAGGCAGCATTAATTGAACGTATCTTCCCCAACCATAAAAATGACAGCAAACCTGAAAGTACTCATAGGAAAACTCAATTCCACCTGCAAGAATGCAGCCGAGCGGGCAATAAATCATTGCGTATCGCGCGGACATTACGAGGTCGATCTGGAGCATCTTCTTCTGGCGTTGCTGGACAACCCCGAAAGCGACTTTTCTCTGCTTTGCCGGTACTACAACGTCAGCCCCGCTGCGCTCGAAAAGGATCTGCTTGACGAAATATCAGGACTCAAGACGGGCAATACCCGTACCCCGGTTTTTTCTATCCAGGTGCCAAAGTTGTTCGAGCATGCCTGGTTGCTGGCCTCCCTGGATAGCCATACGACTCGCATCCGGAGTGCGCATCTACTGCTCGCGCTGCTGACGGAAACGGACCTGTCGCAACTGGCGCAGCGTAGCTCGAAAGAATTTGCGCGATTTTCAGTGGAGAACCTGAAGCATAGGTTGAAGGAACTGGCGTCGGAGTTTCCAGAGGCGGCGGATTCCTGCGACTCTTCGCAAACGGCTGGAGTTCGTGCTTCTGAAATGCAGGCCAAAACGCCCGAGTCGGGCAGAAAGGCGCCGGCACTTGACCAGTTCACCACGAACCTGACACAGCTTGCACGGGAGGGAAAAATCGACCCGGTCATAGGGCGTGACGAGGAAATCAGGCAGGTCATCGACATTCTGATGCGCCGGCGTCAGAACAATCCGATCCTTACCGGGGAGGCTGGCGTCGGCAAGACCGCCGTCGTCGAGGGTCTGGCGCAGCGCATCGCTCATGAAGACGTGCCGCCGCCGCTTGCCTGTGTCGAATTGCATGTGCTTGACCTGGGTTTGCTGCAGGCCGGGGCAAGCGTCAAGGGAGAGTTCGAGAATCGCCTGCGCAATGTGATTGAAGAGGTCAAGCGCAGCCCAAGCCCAATCATCCTTTTTATCGACGAGGCGCACACGATGATAGGTGCGGGCGGTCAGGCCGGACAGAACGACGCCGCCAATCTCCTGAAACCTGCGCTCGCGCGCGGCGAGCTGCGGATGATCGCTGCGACGACATGGAGTGAATACAAGAAGTACTTTGAGAAAGATGCAGCGCTGGCGCGGCGCTTCCAGGTAGTGAAAGTGGATGAGCCGAGCGAAGCAACCGCATGCGCAATGTTGCGCGGTTTGGCGGGCAGGATGGAAACGCACTTCAACATACGGGTAATGGAGGAGGCGATCGTCGAAGCGGTGCGCCTGTCATCTCGCTATATCAGCGGCCGGCAACTGCCGGACAAGGCGATCAGCGTGCTTGATACGGCTTGCGCGAGGGTTGCGCTCGGGCAGTCGGCGACCCCTGCTGCGATCGAGGATGGACGTCGGATGGAGGCGGCGCTGATCGCCGAGATCACGGCATTGGAAAGGGAGATGGCTGCCGGTGGGGAACATGTCGAGCGACTTGCGGAGTTGGATGCGCAGCGCAGAGAAATCCACGCCAGGCTGGCATCCGATGAAGCGCGCTGGGAAAAGGAAAAGCTGTTGGTGCAGGAAATCCAGGCTTTGCGCATCCAGCTCGAAACCGGCGCCTGTGGTATCACTGGCGAAACGACATCTGCCAGCGAACTGCCCAGCAAAGACCATGGCCAGACCGCTGCAAACCAGATATCCGCTCCTGACGCCACGAAGGCGGCGCAACTTAGGAAACTGGCTTCTCTGCAGGAGGAACTGCGCATATTGCAGGGCGAGCACCCATTGATGCCAGTCTGTGTCGATGGCCGCATGGTCGGAGAGATTGTCTCGGCATGGACAGGCATCCCTCTCGGCAAAATGGTCAAGGATGAAATCAATACTGTTCTGAATCTGAAACGCATGCTCGAAGAACGGGTGATCGGGCAGCCCCATGCGCTAGAACAGATTGCCCAGCGCATGCGTACGGCGCGTGCGAATCTTGAAGACCCGAACAAGCCCAAAGGCGTCTTTCTGTTCGTCGGCCCTTCCGGCGTCGGGAAAACGGAAACCGCATTGGCGCTTGCCGAAGCACTATACGGTGGCGAGCGCAATCTGATCACCATAAATATGTCCGAGTATCAGGAAGCGCATTCCGTTTCCGGACTAAAGGGTTCGCCACCGGGATACGTGGGCTATGGCGAAGGCGGTGTGCTGACCGAAGCGGTACGCAGGAAACCGTACAGTGTGGTGCTTCTGGATGAAGTGGAAAAGGCCCATCCGGATGTGCTGGAGCTTTTCTTCCAGGTCTTCGATAAGGGCGTGATGGACGATGCGGAAGGACGTGAAGTGGATTTTCGCAACACAATCATCATCCTTACTTCCAACGTCGCTTCCCAAAGCATCATGCAGGCATGCCTGAACAAGACCGAGGAAGAACTGCCTGATGCCGATGCGTTGAGTAAACTGATTCGTCCGCAGCTCTACAAGACATTCAAGCCCGCTTTCCTCGGGCGGATGAAGGTAATTCCTTATTATCCGTTACCGGATTCGATCCTCGCCGACATCATTCGTCTCAAGCTGGACCGCATCAAGAAGCGCGTCGAGCAGAACCACAAGGCGAAATTCTCCTATTGCACCGGCGTCGTGGACGCGGTTCTCGCGCGCTGCATCGAGGTCGATTCGGGGGCGAGGAATGTTGACCATATCCTCAATGGAACGCTATTGCCGGAAATTGCCGAAACCGTCCTGACGCGAATGGCGGAGGGGAAGGCGCTCAAGAACGTAAAGGTGAACGCCCTGAAGAACAACGCGTTCAGCTACAAGATTAATTGACGATTCGGAGCGGCCATGGATGAAAGACTGCAAGGCATTTTGGAACCCATTCCCGGCGAGCTGCCGTGCGGTGAAGATTTGTCATTCTCTGCTGAATTCGACAGGATCCAGGAGGCGCGCCGGGAAGATGATCCGACGGTGGATTATGGCGAGTGGCAAACAACCCTCAAGCTGGCGGACTGGCCGGAAGTGGTTGCATGCTGTACCTCTCTTCTTAAGGAACGTAGCAAGGATCTGCGCCTGGCGGCATGGCTATCGGAAGGCCTGGTAAAGACTGCGGGGCTCGGTGGCCTCGCCGATGGGCTGAAGATCATGGCGGGCTTGATCGAGCGCTTCGGTGCTGGCATGTATCCGCAGGCGGAGGATGGCGATCAGGAGCAGCGTGTCGGTACCTTGTCCTGGTATGTGATTCGCATGTCGCAGCTGGTCCGGCAGATACCCATTACGCGCGCTGCATCGGCTCAGTTCAGCATGAATGACTATGAGGCTGCGCGGCATTTCCAAATTCAGTTGCAGCGTGACCAGGAACAGCAGGGTGCTGTCGAAACCAGGATTACGCTGGAAAAGTTTTCAGCCGCGGTTGCGAAGACAGACAAGAAACTCTATAGCAAATGGATAACCGACACGGAACGCGGCCTGTTGATGTTGGCGGAATTGAAAAGCGCCAGCGAACAGTTGTTCGCCCAGGATAGCCCTTCATACGGGCCGTTGACGGAAAGCCTTGAAGCGATCCGAGAACGTCTGTGCGCAATTGCTAATGATCTCGGAATACTGGCTGCCGCCGGTGTGCCGGTCGAGAAGAAAGCTTCCGCCGAACCGGAGGCTTTGGCGACGCCGCCGTTTAATCGCACGATCAAAAACAGGGAACATGCGCTTGAATTGCTGCGCGAGGTGGCGGCATTCTTTCGTAATACCGAACCGCACAGTCCGGTTGCCTATCTCGCCGACAAAGCAGCCCGGTGGGGA